>NZ_JBMDIJ010000043.1:0-52328 GCF_057808595.1 Pseudomonas sp. FG98
ACAGCAATCAACCAGGTCTGGTGCGGCGACGTTACCAGCCTGATGATCGGGAAGCGCTGGTATCACCTGGCGGTAGTCATTGATCTGTTTGCCCGTCGTATCGTTGGCTGGGCATTTTCTTTGATCAACGACGCCAACCTGGTCAGCAAAGCGCTGAGGATGGCGGTAGAGATTCGGGGCAAGCATGCAGGCTTGATGTTTCACTCAGACCAAGGCTGCCAGTACACCAGCCAGCGCTTCCAATCCGAGCTGCTTGAGCATGGGATAACGCAGAGCATGAGCGGCAAGGGACAATGCTGGGACAACGCGCCAATAGAGCGTCTGTTTGGGACGCTCAAGTCAGAGTGGGTGCCCACCAAGGGTTACCAGGAAATTGAAGAAGCCAGGCAGGATATAACCAGCTTCTTCATGCGATACAACCGAGTCAGGCTCCACAGCCACAACAACTACCTGTCGCCAATAGCCATGGAGCAGCAGGCCGCTTAATCACCGTAATCGGTGTCCGGAAAAACTTGACCAGAACAAGCCGGCTCCCACAGGGTTCGTGTTGCGCCTGATAGCGATGAGGCTCTGAAGGTCAGAAGCTATAGGTCCCGGTCACCACCAGGCTGCGCGGGTCACCGAACTGGATCTGCGCCGCGCTGGTGCCCGAGGCGTAGTAGGTCTTGTCGGTGATGTTGCTCAGCGCCGCGCGCAGGTCCCAGTCCTTGGTGCGATAGCCGGCCAGGGCGTCCCAGGTGCCGTAGCCCGGCAGTACGATGGTGTTCCTGGTATCGGCATAGCGCTGGCCAACGAAGGTCAGCCCGGTCTCCGCGTACCAGCCCAGCTCCGGCTTCCAGGTGAGGAACACGCTGCCGTTGCGCTTGGCCACATCGGCGACGCGGTTGTCGGCGTTGCCTTCGGTGTCGTCGACGATGGTCGCGTCCTGCAGGCCGATGCCGCCGCGCACATACCAGTTGCCGCCGAGCTTGCCGGTGGCGGTCAGCTCGATACCGCGCGAGCGCTGCAGGCCGGTGAGGATCACCCGGTTGCGGTCCAGCGGGTCGAGGTTGCGGCGGTTGTACAGCTCCAGTTCATAGACGGCGAGGGTGGTACTCAGGCGCTGGTCCAGCCAGTCGCTCTTGACCCCGACTTCCTTCTGCCGGGTGGTTTCCGGGTCGGTCTCGTTGGTGTTGCCCGCCGCGCCCGGGGTGATGCCGATCAGGCCGCCGCCAGGTGGCGAGAAGGTCTTGCTCCACGAGGCATAGAAGGAGTGCTCCTTCCACGGCGAATAGACCAGGCCCAGGCGCGGGCTGGTGCCGGTGCTGTCCTGTTTCTCGCTGCGGCCGCTGACCCGGCTGGTGGTTTCCACCTCGAAGCGATCGAAACGCACGCCGGCGAGAATCTGCCATTGGTCGTTGAGGCGGATCTGGTCCTGCAGGTACAGGCCGCTGCTGCTGACATCGGTGTGGTTGTTGCTGGACACGGTCATGCGCCCGGTGTGCTGCACGTTCTGGTCCGGATTGAAGGCATTGAGCGACGGCACGCTGCTGCCGCCACTGTGCAGCAGCGAATTACGCCGCTGCTCGCCCAGTTCCAGGCCGACCAGCAGGGTATGTTCCAGGCCGTAGGTATCGAAGCGCCCCTCGGCTTCGAGGTTGTTGAACAGGTTGCGGGTCTCCAGGTCCTGCTGCCAGCGCTGGCGGGTCACCAGGTTGGTCGCAGGCACATAGCCCGTCAGGTAGGTGTTGTCGAACCGGCTGTCGAGGGTGATCAGGCCGAGGGTGTGGCGCAGTTGCCAGCTGTCGTTCAACTGGTAGTTCAGGCGCGAGCGCAGCGACTCGGTCTTGTCGTCGATGTAGTCGCGCCGGGTGTCGCCATAGGTGGTGTCGCGGCTGACATCCAGTGGCCGGCCAGTCAGCGGGTTGCCGGGAATGCCGCGGTCCGGGGTGCGGTTGAAGCGGCTGTATTCGTACTGCACCAGCCAGTTCAGGTCCGGGGTCAGTTGCCAGCTCATGGACGGGGCGAACAGTTGGCGATTGCCGTCGATGCCGTCGCGGAAGCTGTTGTTGTCACGGTTGCCCATGTTCAGGCGCAGGCTGATGTTCTCGCTCGGGTCGGCGCTGAGGTCGGCATACAGGCTGCGCAGGTCTTCGCTGCCGCCCTGGGCTTCGATGCTGGAGCGCCGCCCGGCCTCCGGTGCCTTGCTCACCCGGTTGATGATCCCGCCCTGGCTGCCGCGACCGTAGAGGACTGCCGCCGGCCCCTTGAGCACCTCGACCCGCTCGATATTGTGCAGGTCGCGCACGTACTGGCTGTCGTCGCGGATGCCGTCCAGGTAGAAGTCGTTGCTCGCGTCGAAGCCGCGGATGCGCACGCTGTCGAAACGGGTATCGGCGCCGCTGCTGACGTTGGGCAGGCCGCTCAGGGCCTTGCCCAGCTCGTTGGTGCCGTAATCGAGGACATTGCTGGTCTTGATCGAATCCACCGCCTGCGGCACTTCGCGGATCGGCGTCGAGGTACGGGTGGCGGTGGTCACTTCCTTGACCCGTGGATCATCGCGTTCGCGTTCGCGCTCGCTGTCGGCGGTGACCGTCAGTTCCGGCAGGTTGGTAGTGGCGGCCATGGCCAGGCTGGAGCCGAACAGCAGGGAAAAACCCAGGGACACAGGGGAAAGGCGGCAGGGGGAAGGCATGCTGGTGGGTATCCGGAGATGTTTTTGGATGTTTAAAAGCGCGCGAATGATAATGCTTGGCATTTGCAAACGTTAACTCTTTAGGTGCATCCGTCCCGGACATATGTATCTAAATGTTTCTCGGCTGAATCATTTCCGTTTTCCCGAAATTCCTGACGTTTCCGCCAATTTCTGACATTTGTAACGACCGATTCCGTTTTCGGAATATCGAAATTCCGAGGAAAACGCCGAAAAATGTGAAATTTGCCATCATAGTTTCACGAAGTTTTGACATCGCCTTCCGCCCACGGCTAGGATTCGGCCCAACGCCTGTAGGCCGTTCGGCCAAGACACAAAGAATAAAAGGCCCGCTGCGATCACTCGCACGCGGGCCTTTCATTTTCAGTCCGTGAGCGTCAACCCACGCAGGGGGCGTGGTTCTGGCGTTTGGCTGCAGCGCGTATCAAATCACGCAATAAGGAAAACAAGATGTTGAAAACCCGGATCAGTCTGCTCGCATTGGGACTTATGGCCGCCACTTCGGCAATGGCAAACGATCAAGCAGAGTCCAAGGGCTTCGTTGAAGACAGCAGCGCCACCCTGCTGCTGCGCAATGCCTACATCAAGCGCGACAAGAAGCACGACACCAACGACCAGATGCAATGGGGCCAAGGCTTCATCGGCAAGTTCTCCTCCGGCTTCACCCAAGGCACCGTCGGCGTCGGCGTTGATGCCTTCGGCCTGTACGGCGTGCGCCTGGACGGCGGCACCGGTCACAACGAAGGTGGCGGTATCGACTTCTTCAAGCGTGGCGACAGCAAGAACGCCCAGCACGACATCTCCCGCGCTGGTGCAGCGGTCAAGTTCCGCGTCTCCAACACCGTACTGAAGTACGGCGACCAGATGCCATCGCTGCCGGTCCTGCAATACGACGACGCTCGTCTGCTGCCTGAAAGCTTCACCGGCACCTCGATCAACTCCAAGGAAATCGAAGGCCTGGAGCTGAACGCCGGTCGCTACACCCGTGAAGCGCGCAAGTCCACCGAGCAGCGTGACAGCGGCCTGAAGTCGATCAACGTCTTCGGCGGTACCTACAAGTTCATGCCGAACCTGTCCGCCTCGCTGTACACCTCCGATGTCGAAGACGTGCTGAAGAAGCACTACCTGGGCGTCAACTACGTTCATTCGATCGCCAAGGACCAGTCGCTGACCCTGGACTTCAACGGCTACAAGTCCGACATCGACAAGAAGTACGTCGACAAGATCGGCCTGCACGGCGACCGCAACACCATCTGGAGCCTGGCAGCCACCTACGCCTACGGCCCGCACTCGGTGACCATCGCTCACCAGCGCAGCACCGGCAGCACCGGCTACCAGTACGGCTGGTACCAGAACGGTGGCGGCGTGGGTGACGGTGGTTCGACCATCTACCTGGCCAACTCCTACTGGTCCGACTTCAACGCTGAAGACGAGCGTTCCTGGCAGATCGGCTACGGCCTGGACTTCGGCGCCTACGGCGTACCGGGTCTGACCTACACCTTCGCCTTCGTGCGTGGTGACAACATCAACACCCACGGCCTGGGTGAAGGTACCGAGCGCGAGATCTTCAACCAGTTCAAGTACGTCGTACAGGAAGGCCCTGCCAAGGACCTGAGCGTCAAGGTACGTAGCTCGTTCCTGCGTGCTTCGAACAACCTGCGTGCCATCGACTACGCAGACGACGGCAACGAACTGCGCGTGTTCGTCGAGTACCCGATCAGCATCTTCTGATTCTGACCTGGTAAAGGAAGGGGCCGCTTATGCGGCCCCTTTTCGTTCCTGGTGTCTTTTCTTCTCGCGGCACTTCCCACTGTTCTCCCGTCTCCCGTCTCCCGTCTCCCGTCTCCCGTCTCCCGTCTCCCGACGGACGGTAGAGGCGGTTTTTGATTTTTTTTAAGGTCGCGTATACGTTACATAAACCTTAAATTGTTACGTATGCAGAACATGGAACCTTCTTTCCTCATTTCCCGCCTGGCTGTCCAGATCCGTCAGCGCCGCCTTAATCTGGGCATGACTCAAGCCGAACTCGCGAAGCTGGCGGGGCTGACCCGGCAAAAAGTCATTGCTGTGGAGAAAGGCAGTCTGTCGATAGGCATGTTCGCCTACGCCCATGTTCTCGGTGCGTTGGATTGCGAGCTCAAGGTGGTACCGGCAGCGATGCCGACATTGGAAGAAGTGCAGGGGCTGTTTGACTGATGAAGACATCGTTGAAAGTCGCTACGCCTCAAGGCGAGAGCGGACGGATCCTCGAAGCGTTGGACGATTACCTGTTTCGCTACGACGCAGAGGCCGCTGCAAGGGTAGGCGTCAGTTTGCTGATGCCTGTGCGGACGGAGGACTACCGCAGCCGTGAGCTGCACCCGATCTTCCAGATGAACCTGCCGGAAGGATATGTACTGGAGCAACTGCGTAATCGCCTGGCGAAAATCGTCGATGTGGATCCGGCGCTGCTGCTGGCGCTATCCGGCAGCAGTTCGCCTATCGGGCGGGTGGCCATCAGTTCCAGCGCGGTCGATGCCCTGCTTCAGCGCCAGCAATTTCCAGGAGAGCGGCTGGAGGAGATCCTGCGCTGGGATGGCACCGAGGATATCTTCGTCGACCTGGTGGATCGCTATATCCTGCGCGCCGGGATTTCGGGCGTTCAGCCGAAAGTGCTGGTGCCCGAGCAGGCCGGTGCCGGACCGCTGCGCTTCACGTCGAAAACCTCTGACCTGATCATCAAGAGCGGACGGGCCGAGTTTCCCGGATTGGCCATCAACGAGTTTCTCTGCATGTCGATGGCGAAAGAAGCGGGCATCGTCGTGCCAGAGTTCTTCCTTTCGGATAACAGCAAGCTATTTGTGATGCGCCGCTTCGATCGCGATGAACGGCTTGATCCCATTGGCTTCGAAGATATGGCTGCCCTGATGGGGTTATCCGCGGGCCAAAAATACAGCAAGAGCTATTCGGCGATTGCCAAGGCCATTCGCCTGTTTTGTCCGCCGGCCCATACTGCGACTTCGCTTGAGCAATTGTTTGCCAGCGTCTCCTTGAGTTGCATCGTTGGTAATGGCGATGCCCATCTGAAGAACTTCGGGCTGCTGTATTCCGATCCAACCCAACGCGATGCACGACTGGCGCCTGCCTATGACATTGTCAACACCACGGCCTATATCCCCGAGGACGTACTGGCGCTCGATCTGGTGGGGAACAAGTCGCTATTTGCATCTCGCCAGGGGCTTTTGGATTTCGCTGCAGTGTGCGATGTAGAGCGCCCGGTGGACGTGATTCGTGCTCAGTTGGAAGTGCTGGAGCGCGTTCTGGTGAACTCGCCCGAGCTGTGCGAGCAGGCGCCACATGTGGCAGCAGCGATCCGCAAGAATGCCGCGCCTTTCGTTCAGACCTTCGGCGGCTGACAATCCAGCGCCCCTTATCCCCGACGTTCCCGATACTCACTCGGCGAAACCCCGAACGCACTCTTGAACGCCCGGGAAAAGTGGCTCAAGTCCTTGAAGCCCCAGCTCAGTGCGATATGGGTGATCTTCACCTCGCTTTGCAGGATCGCCTCGGCGCAGCGGTTCAGGCGTCGTTCGAGCAGGTAGCGGCCCACGCTGGTGTCGCAGTGGGCGAACAGGCGGTGCAGGTTGCGCACCGAGGTGCCGACCGCCGCGGCGATGCGGTCCGGGCTGAGGCTTTCGTCCGCCAGGTGCCGTTCGATCACGGCCTTGGCCTTGGTCATCAAGGCAGGTGGCGGAGTGTCCACAGGCGTGCTCGCGGTCAGCACCGGGCGCAGCAGGGCAAGGATGGCATCCAGCACGGCCTGGGCCTCACCGCTAGCCAGTTGGCTGTTGTTCACCAGTTGATTCATCAGCATGGCGCTCATGCCGCCGATGGCCGAGGTGGCTTCGATGCGCTGGTTGAGGCGCAGGCGCTGTTCCTTGAAGCGCAGCAGCACCTCGCTGCGCGGCAGGATCACCGAAACCTGGTCGCTTAGCCCGCGAAAGTAGAAATCGCTGGGCCGCGCCACATCCAGCAGCACCAGGTCGCCGCTGAGCAGGCGGGTGTCCTGGTCGCAATGGCGCACCAGCGCTTCGCCCCCCAATTGCAGTACCAGGTAGAAGAAGTCCTTGTCGTCGCCGCGTATGTCCCGCTGCGAGCGGTGCACGTGGGAGCAGTTGCTGGTGATGCGCGCGCCTTCGACGCAGCTGCGCTGGCTGTCCAGTGCGGTGACCGCACCCTGGAAGCTGGTGATGGGCTCGGTGGGCGGTTCGACATGGAAGGTGCCGCAACTGCTGGCGAGGTCGCCGTGCCAGACCTCGAAACCTTCCCGCCCCTGGAACAGCGTGCTGTGCTGCAGATTCATGGCTCACCTCGGGCCGGCTGGAACCGGTGTTGTTCTTGTGATGCGCCGTCCGCGCTGGCGCCGAAGTTTCTTACATTTACTAACATGTTAATTGTTTTATCAAGCCACCCATCGCGCTTTGCCCGGCTGGCACCACAAGCCAAGCGCCTGGCGCTGTGAGCAGTAGTCGCAAGGGGGAGAAGGGCCTTTAATCGAGGCTCATCTTCCCTAGCGCGTACCCGGCCATGAATAACAACAACAGCCAGCATTTGCAGCAGACCCTGCGCTGGACCGATGCCTTCGCCCTGTCGATGGCGGTGTCCGGCTCCATCTTCGCCTCCTTCGGTTTCGCCCTGGGGGTGCTTGGCCCGCTGGGCGCCCTGGCGCTGTGGGTCGGTTCGGCGGCCATCGGTGCCTGTCAGAACTGGATCTTCCTCGAAGTCTCGGCGATGTTCCCGGACAAGCCCGGCGGTATCGCCATGATCGCTACCGAAGGCTGGCGGCGGCGCTGCATGCTGGTCGGCCCGCTGGCCTCATTCGGCTACTGGCTGGGTTGGTCGGCGGTGCTGTCGATCGTCAGCGTCAGTGCCGGTGCGTTGATCCAGGCGCAGTGGTTTGCCAGCCAGACCTGGGTGCATCAGCTCGGCCCGCTCAGCGTCGGTTTGCCGCAACTGATCGGTGCCGGCCTGCTCTTGCTGTTCTGGCAGTTCAACCGCCTGGGCGTGCATATGGCGGCCTCGGTTTCCAAGTACATGGGCGCCTTGCTGCTGGTGCCGATCCTGGTGCTGGCGGTCTCGCCGGTCTTCGGTGACGGCTGGAGCTTCGCGCGCTTTCGTCATGCGCTGGACGAACCGCTGGTACTGGACTGGAGCTTCTGGCGCAGCGCGTTGGTCTGGCTGTTCCTGGTCAGCTGGAGCGCCTACGGCACCGAAATGTGCGCCGCTTTCGGCCCGGAATACCGCAGCCAGCGCGACATGCGCCTGGCCCTGCTGAGTTCCGGCACCTACACCGTGCTGGTGTTTGCCGCCGTGGCCTTCGGTCTGGGCGGCCTGGTGGACCGGGAAAGCGCACTGGCCAATCCCAGCGGTTTCTATATCGAGGCTTTCAACGCCGTGGTCGGCAATGGCTTCAGCGATTTCTTCATCGTTGCGCTGCTGGTCGGCCTGTTCATGGGCCTCAACGCGGCGCTCGCCGACGGCTCCCGTGCACTCTACGGCATGGCCCTGGAAGGCCTGACCATCCGCCAGCTAGGCCGCCTGAACAAGCACCAGGTGCCGGGACGCTGCATGAGCGTGGCGGTGGTGTTGAACCTGGCGATGATCTTCCTGCTGTCCTCGCCGCTGGCGATGCTGGTGACCGCCAATATCGGCTATCTGGTGGCGATCTTCTTTGCCCTGTCCGGCTTCATCCTGCTGCGCCGCGACGCCCCCGACCAGCCGCGTCCGGTGCGCCTGGGGCGTGGCTGGATCCCGGTGGCCTGGGTTTTGAGCTTGTTTACCGCCGTGGTGGTCGTGGTCGGCACCGCCTCCGCCGAACTGGCTGGCTATGGCGGGCTCAAGGAAGTCGCCACCGGCATCGGCGTGCTGCTGCTCTCGCTGGTGCTCTATGCCATCCGCCGCCTGCAGGATCGCCAGGCGGGTGAAGGCGCGATTTCCCGTTAACCGCTTGCTGAACCACACGTACAAGGTGACCCCATGCTGTCCGTCGAAACCCCTACCACCTATTACACCGCCACCCGCAAGTACGACCTGAAGTTCGCCGACCTGGAGCAGGACCTGGAGGCCGAGGTCGTGGTCATCGGCGGCGGTTTCTCCGGGATCAACACCGCGCTGGAGCTGGCCGAGCGCGGTATCACCGACGTCGTCGTGCTGGAAGCCCGCTACCTCGGCTTCGGCGGCTCCGGACGCAATGGCGGGCACATCATGGCCGGCATCGGCCATGACCTGGAGAAGATCCGCAAGAGCGTCGGCGACGACGGCCTCAAGGCGGTGTTCGAGATCAGCGACCTGGGTTCGAGCATCATCCAGTCGCGCATCGCCAAATACGGCATCGATGCCGACTTCCGCCATGGCTACGGCTATCTCGGCTTCAACAAGCGCCAGGGCAAGCTGCTCCAGGCCTGGGAAAAGGAGTTCCGGCAGCTCAACCCGAACCACGAAATCGCCTACCTGGAAGGCAGCGAGGTGCGCAGTATCGTCGGCTCCGATGCCTACAGCTGTGCCCTCAAGCACATGGGCAACGGCCACCTGCACTCGCTGAACATGCTGCTGGGCTCGGCCAGTGCGCTGGTGGGCCTGGGCGGGCGGATCTTCGAGAACAGCCCGGTGCTGGAAGTGACCTACGGCGACACCATCCATGTCCGCACCGCCAAGGGCTCGGTTCGGGCGAAGAAGCTGCTCTGGTCCTGCGGCGCCTTTCTCGATCGTCTTGAGCCGGAGTTGCACAAGAGCATCGTCAACACCTACGCCTTCCAGCTGGTCACCGAGCCGCTGCCCGACGCGCTGATCCAGCAGATCAGCCCGATCCGCGGGGCCTTCAGCGATATCCGTCCGGTCATCGAGTACTACCGGGTGACCAGTGAAAACCGCCTGCTGTTCGGCTCCGCCACACGCCTGCTGGAGTACATCCCCAACGACCTGAAGGACTGGAACCGCCAACTGATGCTCAAGATCTTCCCCTACCTGGAACCGGTGCGCATCGACCTGGCCTGGGGCGGGCCGATGGAGTGCACCAGCAACCTGTTCCCGCAGATCGGCACCTTGCCGGGGCGGCCCAATGCGTACTTCGTCCAGGGCTACTCGGGGTTTGGGGTCACGCCCAGCCATGTGATCAGCCAGGTGGTGGCCGACGGCATGAGCGGCGGCTCGCACCACTGGGACGTGATGAGTTCGATCCCGCGCGCGCGGATCCCCGGCAAGGACCGCCTGCGCAACCTGATCTGCACCTTCGGCAAGGTCAGCCACCAGCTCGCCGGCTACGGCAACGGGCGTCGCTGACTTCCGACGTTTTCCCCACCGACTGCCCCACCCGGGGCACCCCCACTTCGACCGAGAGGATTCGAATATGCCTACTGCTGCCTTGAGAAATGCCCTGCAAGCCCGTCTCGACTTGCTGCAACAGCTCTGGGAGCGTCGCGACAGCACCGCCATCGTCCGCGAGCTGTACACGCCAGGCACCGAGATCACCGGTGCCGGAAGCGCTGCGCTGTACCACGGCACCGAGCAATTGCAGGAACTGCTGTCCGCCCTGGTCAACGACTCCCGCAGCGCCTCGATCCGCATCGACCGCCTTGCCGACCTCGGTGACAGCGCCGCCTACACCTGGGTCACCTGGCGCGTGCTGCCGCTGCAGGGCGAGGCCTTCTCGATGAAGAGCCTGTTTGTCTGGCGCCTGCTCGATGGCGAATGGCGCGTGCTCGCCGACATGTACGCCGAAGGCGAAATTTCTGCCTGACTCTTGCTGGGGACTGATCGATGCGAAAACAACAATTACAGGCATCCCTACCACTGCTGCTGGCGCTCTCGCCGATGGCGGGCGCGGTCACCCTGTACGAAGACGCCGATACCGAACTGGCCGCCAAAGTGCAGGGCGCCGTCGGGGTTTTCCACAGCCGGGAAAGTTATGCACAGACCGGCGCGCGTGAACCCGGCAGCGTCAACTGGCAGGAAGCGACCTTGCAATATGGCCTCGAATTCAAGCAGCGCGGTATAGGCCCGGGTGAGCTGTTTGGCGCCCTTGATTGGGTCAGCAGCGCCAGTTTCGGTGATGGCGACGCAGCCGGCTGGACTGTGGGTGACGAGCGCACCAGCAAGATCGAAAACGCCTACCTGGGCTGGCGCAGCGACACCCTGGAAATCTCCGGCGGGCGGCAGAACGTGGTGGTTGGTGACGGCTTCCTGATCTCCGGCGATGCCCTCAACATCGGCAAGGGCCTGCTGGACGGCCAGGTCAACCGGGGTGGCGCCTACTACCTCACCGGGCGCAAGGCCTTCGACCGCACCGCGATCCTGCGCTGGGGCGGGCAGCAGGGTTGGCGCGGCGACCTGATGTGGCTCAAGTCGGACAACCCGGCCCAGGCCAGCCCCGAATTGTCGGTGGCGACCCTGGAGCATGTGGCGGAGGCCGGCACCCTCGGGCTGACCGCGATCAAGGTCAGCGACACCGATCAGCCACTGGCAGAGATCCTCTACCCCGAGCGCAAGGGCATGAAGCTTTATAGCGTGCGTGGCCAGGGCAATGCCGGGATCAGCGACCTGTTCCTGGCGGGGGAGCATGCCTGGGAGCGCAAGTCCGGCGGCAATGAAAGCGCCTGGTACCTGGAGGCCGGCTGGACCTTCTCGCAACTGTCCGGCAAGCCCAGCGTCAACTACCGCTACAGCCGTTTCTCCGAAGGCTACGACCCGCTGTTCTACGGCAATGGCCGGGCACTGGGCACCTGGTTCCAGGGCGAGGTCGCGTCCAACTATGCCGGGCCGTTCAACAGCAACACGCGGGTGCAGCATATCGGCGTGAAGGCGGCGGTCAGCGACAGCCTGAAGGTTGGTGCGCTGTTCTATGACTTCGACACCCTCGATCTCAGATTGGGCAATCGTGATGCGCGGGAGCTGGACCTGTATGCCGAATGGGCCATTGACGAGCATTGGAGCCTGTTGCCGTTGGTGGGCTACTACAAGCCGGCGCGGAGTGCGGAGGAGGGCGGGAGTCAGTTGGGGACGGCGCGGGGGAATGTGTACGGGCAGCTGTTGCTGGTGTTTGGGTTCTGACGGCATCCGTGCGGCGCGGTCCAAGTAGGAGCTGCTTTAGCTGCGAAGGACCGCACAGCGGTCCCGAAACCATCCAGCACGAATCTCTGACCAAGCCGCATCATAGATTCACAGTGCCCGGTCTGCCGCGTTCCCCCAGGCTCACCGAGCTGGCAGGTTTTGGGACCGCTGTGCGGTCCTTCGCAGCTGAAGCAGCTCCTACCTGGAATACCCATGCTTATCGTCGGCAAGCCGACTCCCACAGGGTTTTGAGCCAGCCAAAGTATTTGTGCTCGGCGCGGTCCCTGTGGGAGCTGGCTTTGCCAGCGATGAGGCCCGCAAGAACAACACAGACCAGCAAGATCGATGTTGCGGTGAATGGCCTAATGCTGTCGCCTTGAACTCGGTATTTCAGAATGGAACCGCGGGCGTCAGGTTCCGTCTGCAATCTGATAGCGCGTACTCCGCCCACCCCCCGGCAGTTTCTCCAGCACACCTTTTTCCAGCAGGTCCGCCAGGTGCCGGGTCGCGGTGGCCTTGCTGACTTTCGCCACGGCCTGGTATTGCGCTGCGCTGATGCCGGATTCGAAACCCTTGGAGCCGCCATCCAGCAGGCGATTGACCACCTTCAGTTGTTCGGAGGACAGCGGCGTTGCGCGGTGTGTTTGCCAGAAGCGGGTCTTGGCCAGTACCCGGTCGATGGTGCCCAAGGCCTGGTTCATCGCTTCCAGCAGAGTGCGCAGGAACCAGTCCAGCCAAAGGGTGATATCCAGCGTGCCTTTCTGAGTCTGTTCGAGGATGCGGTAGTAGCTTTGGCGATGTTCAAGGATGCTGGCGGACATGGCGTAGAAGCGGATTGCCTGCTGCTCGCCCTGGGCCAGTGCCAGGTCGGTGAGGGCGCGGGTCAGGCGGCCGTTGCCGTCATCGAACGGGTGCAGGGTGACGAACCACAGGTGGGCGATGCCGGCACGCAGCAGTGGCTCAAGGCTGTGGGAATCACCGTTGAACCAGTCGATGAAGGTCGCCAGCTGCTTTTCCAGGCCGAGGCGCGGTGGCGCTTCGAAATGCACGGTGGGGCGGTCGAGTCGGCCGGAGACTACCTGCATCGGTTCTTCGCCGCGCAGGCTGCCTACTCGCAGGGGGCGGTGGGCGAGGGTGTTGTCCTGGTCGGGGAACAGCAGTGCGTGCCAGTGCAACAGACGGTCCTCGGTCAGGGGCTGCTCGGACTGGTCGATGGCGTTGAGCATCAGTTCGGCCAGGCCTTCGCTGCGGGCGCTGGTCGAGCCGGGTTCGTCGACGCCCAGACGGCGGGCCAGGGAGGAACGCACCGAGCCGGCGTTGAGGGTTTCACCCTCGATGGCGGAGGACGTGAGGATGTTTTGCAGCAGGGCATCGAGCATGCTCTGCCGGCTTTGCTCATCGCCCACCGAGCCCATCTTGCCGAGCAGGTGACCTTGCTGGTGAACGCACTGACGCAGCAGGTCGGCGAGCTGATCCGCTTGCCAGTGAAAGGCCGGCCATTGCGGCTGTTGCCAGATCCAGAAGGGTTCCATGGGGGCCTCTGAGCCGATTGGGGATGCTATTCGGCTCACGAAATGAGCCGAATAATGAGTTTATTCGGCTCACGAGGAATGGCAAGGGAGGGGTTTCCTTGCCTCGGGTGGGGATGGGCGGTAGGCTCTCGCGGTCGCTGTGGTTTAGCGATCGGGTTTGGTCGCCCGTTGAAACAAGGTGCAAACAGACACATCCCCATGCTCTTGGGCGCTTTGGCGTCCGCGCGTGCTTATGGCGGCTGTGTGCGGGAGGCATTCGTGCCTGCCGGGTTTGCCTCTTGTCCCGGTCGACCAACCTGCACACGGTCGTCACCAATCTGTTTGGTCGCGGAACGGTGATGACTCCAAGCAACAGGAGGAGTTTCACTATGAACAAGATCGTTCCAGATCCACCCCACGCCATCTTTGGCAAAACGGCCATGGTCGCCTTCGGGCACTGCAAGTCCGGCCATCAACCCATGTTCACCGTCCGTGCGGAAATCGACACGGAAGACGCCCTCGTCCATGCATCCCTGTTGATGAAAGGGATCTACGACACCCTCCAGCAAATCACCGAATTCGCCGAAGACGTGCCCAAAAACGGGCTGGTCTTCTCCTCGATGTACTCGGCGGAAATGGCCAAAGGGCTGGTGGATGCGGTGATCGACGGCATTGAAATGGGGCGGCTGAGGGTTAGCGCCTAGCCGCGTAGTACGGGAAGGCTCGCCGCTTGGTGGGCCTTCCTAAACAGGCAGTTTCTCCAGAAAACGCATCAACAGACTCTCCTCGGCCCGCAGTCCCTTGCGCGCCGCCGCCAGGCGCAGGCCGGCCAGTTCCCCGGCATGAAAGGCGTCGATCAGCGCCGGATGGATATAGCACTTGCGGCACACCGCCGGCGTATTGCGCAACTCGGCAGCCACCTCCTTGATGATCGCCACCACATGCTTCTTCGCCGCGCCTTCCGGCTGCCACTCCAGCTCGCGCAACAGCATCAGCGCCAGGGCACTGCCGGCCCAGGTGCGATAGTGCTTGGCGGTGAATTCGGCGCCGGTCAGTTCCTGCAGATAACGATTGATATCGCTCGACGTCACGCTATGGCGCTCGCCGTGTTCGTCCAGGTACTGGAACAACTGCTGGCCCGGCAGCTCCAGGCACGACTTGATGATCCGCGCCAGACGCCGGTCCTGGACGCTCACCTCATGCTCGATGCCGCTCTTGCCGCGGAAATGGAAACGGATGGTGCTGCCGCTCACCTCGACATGGCGGGTGCGCAGGGTGGTCAGGCCGTAGGAACGGTTCTGCTCGGCGTAGCGGGCGTTTCCCACGCGGATCAAGGTTTCGTCGAGCAGGTGGATAACCGTGGCCATCACCTTTTCCCGGCTGTGCTCGGGGCTGGCCAGGTGTTGCTGCAAGGTGGCGCGCAGTTTCGGCAGGGCCTTGCCGAAGGCCAGCAGGCTGGCGTACTTGTCGGCATCGCGGATCTCGCGCCAGCGCGGGTGGTAGCGGTACTGCTTGCGGCCCCGCGCGTCGCGGCCGGTGGCCTGGAGATGGCCGTCGGGGTCGGGGCAGATCCACACCTTGGTGTAGGCGGGCGGGATGGCCAGGGCGTTGATGCGGGTGACTTCGGCACTGTCGCGGATGCGTTCGCCGTCGGGAGTGAAATAGGCGAACTTGCCGCGCAGCTTGCGGCGGGTGATGCCGGGGGTGGTGTCGTCGACGTAGTGCAGGCCGGCGGGGAGGAGGGGGGAGTCGCTCACGGTGGGGGGCTCGCTGGGCGGGTGTCGATATTGGTTTAGCCCGTGTGCTGCCGGATTAAGTTCAAGGGATTTTTGGTGGGGAGACATCTCGCGACGACCTGTTGGCTCATGCAAGCCGTTCAGGGTGTAAGCTTTCCAGCAAACCTCACCCTCGAGACTGCCATGACCGGGATATCCCTGAATCTGCCGGAAGACCTTTCCAACTCCCTCGCTGACCTCGCCAAGGCCAATGGGCAGAGCGTGAGCTATCTGGCAATGGATGTGTTGCGTGATTACATCGAGCACGAAAAAACGCTGACTGCCCAGGTCGAACTGGCGGTGAAGGAAGCTGATGAGGGCAAGTTTGCTACGGAGGAGCAGGTCGCGGCGATGCGGGCTCGTCGCTGGAGTCGGGATGCGGGTTGAGTGGCTGGAGAGAGCCCTGCATAACCTGGAAGACGAAGCTGCCTATATTGCGCTTGAAAATCCCAAGGCTGCAGATGACTTCGTTGATGCGATCTTCGCCAGCGTGGATATGCTGGCTCAGTTTCCCGCAATGGGGCGTGAAGGTCGGGTCAGGGATACGAGGGAGTGGGTTGTTCCTAATTGGTCGTATTTGATTCCTTATCGTGTGCGTGGAACCAGTCTTCAGGTTCTTGGGGTGTTTCATACCCGTCAGCGGCCGCGTTCGAGTTGGTGAGCAACTTCACTGCATCTCTACCAGTTGTGTTTCTTTTACTTCTTGGACGCCATCACGCTTTCGTCAACAGTGGCTGACGACTTGGTGTAGCGGTGTTCCCGCATATGAGCGCGCAGCCTTTCTTGCAGTTTTCTATCACCGACTCCATACAGAAGTTGCGGCATGCCCTGGACGCTGCGTACCAGCGGCATGGCAAGTGCGCGCCCAACATAGGGGGCAATGCTCGCACCCGCAGCGCTGGCAGGATCCAATGGTAGGGTAGGGTCATGTGGGTTAACGACATGGACGGCCGTCGGCCTGAAGGGAATGATCTCTCCGGCCGGGGAGTCGCCCTTGAAGGTGTTGACCGCTGACTCCGGGCGAAGCGGCATTTTCGATTCCTGGTCTCCCGTATGACGCCGATAGTCCTGATAGACATAGAAGAACGGGACATCACTCGGGTCGTATGGAATGAAAACCCCTCCTTCCCCGTTTGGTCCATACGCGAATACAAATTCAGCAGTATCCGGACGTGTGCCCGTTTTAAGGTATTCCACGCCATCGGGATTCAAAAGAACGACCACACAGCCTCTCGGGCCGCGGTAATAGATACCTTCGTCGTTATGGCCCACCGCGATGTACTCGCCCTTGGTCAAACCGAACAGCCATGGGTCAGGGTTGAGCAGGTTGGTTTCACTCCAATAGACGGCGTCCTCGGTCAGAACAAAACGTCCGCCTTCATCGCTGGGAATCAGGGTCGATGCACAGCCCCCTGCGCAAAGAAATCCGCAAACCAGTAGAAAAGTGCGCAGCAGGTTCAATGTTTGGGCCCTTCTGTGTTTCATGAGTTTGGTTGGTCATGGGTGGAATCATGAGGTTGATAGCCTAGTGATATCAATCCCTCTCGGAGTGCTCTACCTGAGCGGGCAGACAGGCGACCTTTGATTGATGGGCTCAAGACATTTGCAGAGGGCTTGCTGGCAGCCGGGGCCGTTTATCGCGAATTCAGATAATCGCATTGAATTTATCTGTATTTGCGATAATCTGCTCCGCGTGTGTAGGTGCCTGAGGCTGGAAATTCATGCGAGTGATAGCTAAACCAGCAGTGGCACGGGCCATGGAGGTCCATAGTCAGTGGAAAGCGCCGCTGAGCTTGTGGTTGGCCACATTCGACAGGGCGGGCCTTCGTTTTGAGTCCTTCGAGCAGTTTCGTGAGGTCTGGCTCACAGCCTCGGGATGGAACGTCGACCGGATCCCTTACTCCAAACTGAGGCAGACGAGTCGGAAAGGACCTCTTGATATCTATGTGTTTGATATCAAGAAGAATGAGTGCCGAATTATCGCGTGGGTGAATACGCGGAATGGCACCATATATATAAAGGAAATCTTGTCGCATGCAGAGTACGACAAGTGGTGCAAGACGGAAGTCAGGTAAGTTGCAAGACAGCAAGACCGGTATTTATGTAAGATGGCAATTATCGATAGGTGATGAAATGAAGCGTGATAAGGTCGAAGCCCCTGGACTAGATGATTTCATAGCTAATATTTCACCAATGTTGAATAGTCTGAATGATCAGATTTCAACGATGTCTCAATTGCTTTCGGCATGCCACGATCCGATCAAGAGTGACACGGATCTGCAAGAGCGGATGGCATTGATTGATGAGCTCTATTCTCATGCGGACAGTGAGGAACATGTGGCTGCACGCTTCGCGGAATGGGTTGCTGATCGTGTGCATGAATATGAAACGGAAACGGTTTTGGTCCCTTGTTCATCGCAGTCGGAAGCGCTGGCGTTTCTTATGACAGATAGAGGGATCAAGCAAAAGGATTTGTCGGGTATTGCGACTCAGAGTGCGGTGTCGGAGATACTTAACAATAAACGGAAGATGACGGTTGCTCAGATAAAGGGGTTTTCTGAGTATTTTAAGGTGCCGGTTGAGTTTTTTATGCAGGGGGTTGTTTGACTGACCTTCAAGTGACCGCTTCGTCAGGTTGGTAACTCATCCATCGCGCCATTTTTCTGGTGCCATCGGATCCTGCCAGCCCGTCGCAACCAGGCTTCGAATTTGGCAGCTTCGCTCACTGAGCTTGCCTGAGTTGCTATCGCAGATCGGTTTTGATCCAGCTCAGGCCAAGGTATTCGAGCAGTGGTGCAGGATGCCTCCGCCTGGGGCGCGGCCAATCAGGCCGATCTGTTGAAGGAGTGGATGGAATGGCATCGATGAAACGTCCCCGTCTGAAGACTGTACAGCCTCTATCGGGCGCCAGCCTTGAGCTCACCATTTACCAATGGTCAGCATTTCACCCTGGATATGAGCGATGCGTTCAAGACTTATCCGGGATTGGCGCCACTGTCCGAGCGCAAAATGTTTGAAGGGGTGGTACTGGGCGATGGAGGGGGGGGGGCGGTGGAATGGCCGACGCTGGATATTCAGATTGGTGCGGACACCCTGCTGCTGGACGCGCTTGCCCAGAATGCTCCTGATGAAAATACCCGGGTTTTCATTCGTTGGCGGTTGCGGCACCGGATGACGCTCGACCAAGCGGCCGAAGCGCTGGGCGTCAGTGCTCGTAGCATCAGCCGCTTGAGAGGTGATGCCAGTAAGTTAGTCAATTGGGGCCGCTTGCGGCCCTTCGCGAGCCAGCTCGCTCCCACGGTTGCGTATGTGAGTCACACTCGCGGCCGAAAACAAAAAAGGCCCACCTTTCGGTGAGCCTCTTGAGTACTGCGTATGGTGCGGCACCAGGAGTCGAAAATAATCATAATTATATGATTTACAATGGTTTTTAATTTTTGGCTGCTGGCGTATATCTCTAAAACTATCCTTTGCACCTGCACCTGCACCTGCACCTGCACCTGCACTGGAGTACGCAATGACCAGTGAACCTAGCGGATAAACACACCTCCAGAGTGAGTTTTGCTTACAGCCTCCAGATAGCTAGGGAATGCCGCGCGTTAGGCCATATATTGGCATTGATTTTTTTGTATGTCGGAAGGCACAATGCCACCACTGATGCTTAGCAGTGGAATATAAAAATGGACTTATATAATCTAAATCTTTCAAAAAGTGCTCAGTTTTATAAAATAAAGAAAAAAATTAGCAAGACAAAAATTAATGAGATATTTAAGGAGCTATCAGAGGATCGTGTTGGAAATCCTTTATTTAGAATTACGAAAGAAGAGTTAGGTACGGCAACCGAGCAGGTGACTTGTTCGGCCATAGCCTTTAAAGAACTAACTGAGCCACCTTTTTTAGTTGGAACTACCATTGAAGAGGAAAAGTACTGCTTTGTACTGATGGTCGAATACAATGACTGTGTGGCTATTACTAAAAGAAATGTTCCTTATGTGGAAAAAGCTTTAGATGGATACTTAGAAGAGTTTGACTATGAACGATTCACCAATTTCCAAGGAAGGAATTCGCCTGAATACGAAAAGGTAACCATGAACAACATGGCGATATCTAATGCTGTAATCAGGAGTCGGTCATATGAAGCCTTCAAATTAAATGGTCTACTAGCCTCGAACTCCTCAAGTCGGTCAATTCCTCAGAACTTCAGGATTCGTGTTCAGGGCGATACTATAACCTTAACTCCAAATTCATCTCGG
This sequence comes from Pseudomonas sp. FG98, assembly GCF_057808595.1. Classification (NCBI taxonomy): domain Bacteria; kingdom Pseudomonadati; phylum Pseudomonadota; class Gammaproteobacteria; order Pseudomonadales; family Pseudomonadaceae; genus Pseudomonas; species Pseudomonas sp. FG98. Next base: position 19,316 of record NZ_JBMDIJ010000043.1, read on the forward strand.
GTAACATTCAGAGATAAAAAAACTGGCGTAGAAGAATTTTCCAACTGGGTTATTTCTACGATTGAAGAGATTAACAATCTCGCGAATGCAAGTAAATTCATCAGCGAATTCGCAGCGCCCATTACTCTAGGTGAGATTAAAAAAAAGAAAATCGAGCCTACTGCAATATTCATAAATTTGGACGAGTTAGATGAAGCTATCAGAGGTGGTGATGGCATCTCTAAGCTGCGGATCAACGATGGTTCGACAGAGCGGGACTGTACGTCGGAAGAAATATCCAGGATTTTCAATATATTTAAGTGTTCTATTGGTATAAATAGCTCCAAAAAATTACGCCTCAAAGGTGCTGAACTGCCTGCCAAATTAACCTTAAATAAAAAGCAGGTAACGTTTCATTCTGGAATTTGTGAAAAGATTTCTGTTGAGATTAAAGGCGAGCCGCCTATCTCTCTCAGCAAGTACATAAATAATACTAAGCCAATATCGGTAATGTTCAACTCTCCAGAGTACGCCTACTTCGGGCGATCTTGTTTCCAAGATAAACGTCTAATCCCTAGCCTTACTTCCATACTTTCAATTTTTGATGAGAAATATGACTTCACAGGGGTCAATAGCGAGAAAGAAAAGCAGCACAAGAAAGGAGTGAAGCCGTTCCCAGATCACATTTCAGAATTTCCCGTCGCGTCATTATTCAGAAAGATAGAAGATAACTATTGTAAAGCCCCTGGGATTACTATTTGTGATGATATGAATGACGAATGGGCAGATCATATTTACTTAGAACCTGACTCCAGCCCCCCTGCGATCACGTTTATTCATGCGAAATTCACTAAGAAGGACAGTCATGGGGCGAGTAGTTTTCATGAGGTTGTAGCACAGGGGCTTAAGAATATAGGCAGGGTATTTTCTACGCTGGAAGATTTTAAGGAAAAACATGACAGGGACTGGAATAAAAACTACGAAAATACCAAAATCAGCCGAGTCAGGGGCGGGAAAGTTTGGAGTGACATTGACAATGCGCTAACAAAAATATTCGAGAATCAGAATTCTACAAGGAAAATTGTTCTTGCAACACCTTTTATAAGCAAGAGCCAGCTTGAAGTAATATTTTTAGACTTGTCTCTTAAGGGTAAATGCAAGCCACACCACACACAGCTTATCTGGCTTATTAATACTTTCATAAGTGCCTGCAAAGATTTAGGTGTTCAGCCTCATATCTTGTGTAAGCCTTAAGGAATAGTTCGGTTGTGGAGAATCAACTTGGCGAGGCGCAATTTATGTCAGGTCTTTGTGGTCAAAGTAACTAAGGCTGAGTGTGGCTGTCGCCTAAAGGTGCAAACTTCTCAAGCCATTAAATGGTAGATCTGTAACTGTTATGTGATTTGAAGGTGATTGAAGTGCGGAATGGACGCTATTACTTAGCCAGGGTAATTAAGTTAGGTCAGCTAAATCAAGATAAACTCATGAGCGCTATAGCCAATGCGCCAATTATCGCGCTCGGCCAGTTCGAGTGGACAATTACGGATGTCATTGATAATCGTGGATCTTCAACGCCTTTCATCTTTGGAAACCTTGCAAAGTATTCCAAGGACGGCGAGGTAACCATAGTAAACGAGCCAACCAAACAGCAAAAGCAAACTGAAGCTCCTTATCTCTTGGAGGCTAGCGCACCATTTGTTTATCTTCCTGACTTCTCTGGCTTAGCTTTCCTTCATGTCTGGAACGGAATTCAGGAGGATGTGTTTCCTCGTCGATTTAAAGCTATCATTGAATCGGCTTACGATAATTTTTTTGTAGATTGTACTGTAGAGCCCGTCGCAGACTATAGAGCGTTCTTAGAAAAGCTTCAATCTCTTGAGATAATTACGGAGCTCTCCGCAAAAGTTCATCCCCCTAACCCTCTATTCGGGCGTTTATGGGGTAGCCTTGATAACTACGTTAGGCGTCGACAGGCTGATGAGGTATCAGTTCGAGAAACCACCTCAAAAAATAAGGGCCTATCAACTCAGTTGCTTGAGTTGATAGAGCAAATACTTAAGAATCCTCAGTATGAGCCATCAAATGAGCCTGATATAACTGACGCAGCTCTCCTAATGGCTGCTGATGGGTATGGCACAGGAAAAGCAATGGGTATTGAGAACGGAAATGAAGTCGTTGTCAGAACTTCAGAGTCTCAGAAAAGCTTTATGTTTGATAAAAAGCCAGACCCCGAGGCTCTAGCGAATGTGGCCCGCATTAATTTTGCGAATATTAGTAGTGAGCGTGATATGAGGCATTGAAGTGAAATTATTTTATTACCTTCGCGTGTTTTTTCTCAGCGTAGAGGCGTGCATTTTGGCTGTCGGGTTCTTGTCGTGGGTATATCTTGGGCAACAAATACAATCTTTCGCTAGTTCTATTGCCATTAACGACGAAGCCCTGAAGTATCTTATGTTTTTACCTGCAGCTCTCGCTGCATGGATTTTTAACGAAGCTCGTGTACTGCTGCAAGATGACAGCGATACATTCAAGGTCTTGGTAAGATGGCCGGACTATTGGAAGTTAAAGTCTCATCTTTGGGTGAGTCTATTCTACGCTGTCTTTTTTGCGTCTCTGTCCCTAGTTCCTTGGGTCGTGAAATCCGGTATCAGTAGCGTCGGCGGCTTATTGATTTTTATCGTCAGTATACTTGGCCAGCTAACAGTCGCAATTAGCGTTTATTTCGCTAGAATTAATATTAAGGAGGTGATTATCAATGCAGAGAGTCAATATTAGTTAAGGTGAATATTTTCATACTTCCCTTCAATATGTATTGAATCAGCTCGCCCCACGTCATCCCGCCAAGAATGCTGAGTGTTATCAGGGATCAAGGGCCCTGACCTGTGGGGATGTCCTCTAACGCGGGACTGGCGGCTCCTTACCTCCGGGATCAAGGGCATCTCATGATCTGGCCTCCTGAGCACCATTACTGGTGGGTGGGTGGCCGGTTCATGCTTGCATGATGAGGACACAGTTTTTTGAGCATATGGTATGCGCTAGTCAACTACCTATCGGGGGATACGTAGTCGACTACTGTCGGCTGAAGGCAGCCAATCGCCTATGTTCAGGAAGTCAGAAGCAATTCAGAGCATACGTTCATCTCATTATGTAGCGCGGACTTTTATATTTTCAGAAAGCATGCTTCATAGTATAGTGTCTCTTTGATATCACTTGGTTCATGGAGAAGCAAGATGCTCGTATATGCTAATAGTTTGAAGCTTGAGCCTGAAGATGGAATTGAGCAGATAGTTAAAATTGTTGCTAAATGGGTTGGCAAAGTATCTGGTCCAGGTTCTTATGTTGAGCCTAAAAAATTACTGCAAGGTATAAAGGAGTTTAAACTAAAAGATGGCGTAACACTGACTGCTCGCTCGATGTTAGACCGACCGGATACCGCTGAATTCCCCAAGTTTTTTTCCGCCCGCTTCTCACATCCTGATAGTGATGTCCCGGGACGTCGATGGACAACGGAAATTGGTCTTCGTCATGACTCTCATAATTCACCAATTGATTGCTCAATAATCCTCAAGACAGATGAGATCAGCGCTAGGGTCAATGCACCTGTAAAAGTCACTCGACCCAGGCTAATGCTTAGTCTGTTCGAGAAATGTCGTCCAACGTCCGAGACGCCTGGACTATTCTTAAAAAAACTATGCGACCAAAGCTATAGTTCTTATCTTGCCGCAGTAGTAAGTGAGGATCGCAGGCACCCGATTGTATTGGTTAGTTGCGACCAAGAAGGAAAGTATCTAATCGAGCCCGAAAGAGTTCGCGGAGTCGTGATCGGCTTAGCAGATGTTTATTTTGTGGGTCATGGCGTTGACACTTTTAATTTAGAGGGGTTGGTGGGGCGGCGCTTAATTGCATTTGGAGGGGCGATACGTATAGTCTTTCCGAAGAGAAAGGGGGGCGATTTTTATGAGTCAATACTGCTTTCAGGTGAATCGCTTTCTGATCTGGCTAAAGAGCAAGGTGCAATAGAGTCGGAAATACTTGCAATGATCACCCATCGAACCAATATCCCACTTTCTTGGCGTCACATTTCATTAGAGTTTGTAAATCAAGTCATGTTGCGCTCAAAGTTAAAGAGTGCGGTAGATAAAAGAAGTAACGAGCGCTACGCTAATGATAAAGATGACAATCTGGAACTTCTTGAATTGGCTTGTGCGGATTTATCGGAGCGTGACAATCAAATACTTTCTATGCAGGACCAACTTGAGGAGTATCAGTATGACTGTCGTAGGCTTCAGTCAGTCGTCGATAGTCTCCAATATTCATTGTCTGGGAAGCAAGACGCAAGCGACCCGAATGAAGAAGTCCTTAAAGCGCTACAATTAATTCGTGATTCATTGAGAAAGCTTGAGAAGAATGAACTTTGCCTTGAGGGGGCTTTGCGCATATGTTCAATTCTTTATCAAGATCGATTAATAGTGCTTGATTCGGCATACAAATCAGCCCAAGAGTCTGATATTAGCGGATTTCATAATGTTTCAAAAGCATATGATTTGCTTATTAAGCTCGCTGATAGTTATTGGGAGTCGCTCAATGCGGGTGGTGGGGACCAACAGGCTAAAGAAGTATTTGGTAATAAGTCTTATGCAGCTAATGAGGCTAATCTAAGTTTGGAGGGGCAGCGCATACGTAAATTTTTGTATAAAGGGAAATATGTGCAAATGGATAAGCACTTGAAGTACGGCGTAAAAGATAGTCCCGCCACTACTCTGAGGATACATTTTGAATGGTTTGCTGAAACCAGGCGTATCGTTATTGGTCACTGTGGCCGTCACTTGGATTTTTGATCGATAATAGTATGCTGGTAAGGTTGGGGTTGAATTGGTAGTAAACCAATCCCCCGCCTACTTTGAGTTTAATTCTGCTTTGGTAGTAGCCCTGTAGCATACACATTCCTTCATGAATGTTTTCATGGTTCGCGATGTGAGTGTTTTTCTCAGTATTGTTAGTTGAAGAATTTTTATGATTGTAGACACGCAAATAATTTCGTACTGCTATTCCGGGCATTGGGAGCCACACAAGGCAAAATCATCTGAAATATCGGCAGTGACGGCTGCAGAGTTTTTGCTTTTTCATACAAGGGAAAACGGAAAGGTCGACTACTACGTGATCAATCCAGAGAGGTATGGAAGCAGACATACAGTGGCCTTAATCGACGCATATTCTGAGCACGCTGGGAATTTGAAATGGGCCAAGATGGGAGCCAAAAGAACTGATAGTATTATTATTGATTTTTCTAATGATTTTCAGCCCTATAGAATTTTTGGTAATAGCTCAATTACTTCAATAATCAATGAAAAAAATATTGAGGCGTTTAAGCTAAGTATTTCGCATCTTGATAAAGGAAAGCAAAAAAAACTCAAAAAGAAAATGGAGTTTTTGTTGGATAATGATATACGGTGTCATAACTTGACGGAAAGCTCTTGCGATATTGCATTGGATTTATTTGTCAAATTTCAAGAGCGTATTACACCTAAGGAGAACATTAAGAATACAGTCAATGATTTGTTGATTTTAGCTACTGCAATCGATAAGAAAATGCCTATTCATACGATGGATAAGGTACTTGGAGAGTTCGCCGCCAATGAGCACGCTGGCTCGATTTCAATTGAATCAGAAGTTATTGCTATCGATTTCTCAATGAAAGATAGTGATAAGGCCGTTAAGACGCGAGAAAGCAAGGGTTATATAAATCGAGGGTGGTCATACTCTTTTATTAAAGGGAATTTTTGAAGCATTTAAGATGCTCTACGGAAGGGGGGTGATCCGCTCAGATCTGAAAAGTGTTGCAGCTAGGCCCCTCACTGAGGGGCAAGCTGACTTAGAGCGCGGCTGCTTTCGATGGCCCCTTGACCAGTAACCGCCGTCCCGCGAAAAGTAAATGAGGTTTTTAGATCTGAAGCGGATAATATCGAACGTCCGCACTTGGCTAGTTTGTGTAGATTTTGACCGCCGGAGTTCTGATCCATTTCAAATCTTGAAAATCCATAATGCATTTAAACGCCTAACGAGCAGTCGGATAGTGAGAAAATAGTAATAACGGGTTTTCTCACTGTGCCCGGCGAGACAATGCTCAAGAAACCAAGCCAAATGTTTTCGCTGCCAAGTCCAGGGTGTCCCTCGCTGCCAGCGTTCTGCAATCCTTGCTTGGATAAGCTTCGCCTGGCGTAAATGGCGTTGCCTCGTCGCTTGGGAGCCTGTCAGCACTCCAACCATGAACAACTCCATATCGAATGGCTTGCTCATACCCGTTTACCAATGTAGGCCGCGACCACTTCGATACGTCCGTGCCCCAGTTCATAACTGATTTGTCGTCTAGCCTCATGATCATCGTGTCTATCTACCTGGCAACAATGGCCGCCGTTGATAGGAGCACAGTGCTGGGTAATTTGCTCATAGCGCTCACAGGCGTACGCCGCTCGTAGCTCATGGAAGCCTTTGAGATTGTGTGCATGCAGGATGTCCCGTGCAGGGCGGATGATTTCTTGCAGAATATTCAAGTAGGTTTGGTGGGGGGAGATCAGGTTTCGGCTACCTGCAGGCGACACTTGCCATGCAAACTTAAGGGCATCTCGAACATGATCGTTCACCGTAATCCAGCGGGGGGCCGAAGCGCCAGCCCTACCGCCCTTGGTGCCATCCTGAATGTTAATCCTACCTAGGTCGTCAGCCTCACGGCTTAGCCGTAACAGGTCAGCCAAGATGGCCTCTCGTAAGCGCATGCCGGTGGCTCGCGCCAACAAAACAATCGCGGCGGCTCGTAGCTGATGTTGGCTGCACAGCGCATTGACGATCTCTTTAACCTGATCGCGGTCTTGGCCTTGCGGCACCGACTGTCGAACCCCGCTGCGCTGCATACCCAACGCCTTGCTCGGGCTGGGCAATTTCACGTACTGATCACCGCGAAGCGCCGCCATGGTTCTGTTAACGCTGGATAGGCGGTTTTGTGCGGTGCTGATGGCGAGGCTACCGCACTCAACCGCATTGCGTAGGTACGCCGCATAGTCCGCCAATACCTTCCGATCAATCTGCCGCGCGTCATTGATACCGGGCCCTTGTTCGGAGCGGCACCATCTGACGAATGCCTGCCACCGATCACAGTGTGCCTTCACCGTGCCGTAGTGGCCGCCGCCGAACATGTCTTTCAACGCCTGCGGCCCTGCATAGCTCAGTTGCCTGCCGTAGCCGAAATTACGGCCATCGCGTCTACCCACCAATGCCATGTCGAATCACCTCATCGCCTGGTCTCCGATCCTCGCCCCACGTCATCCCGCCAAGAATGCTGAGTGTTATCAGGGATCAAGGCCCCTGCGACCTGTGGGGAATGTCCTCTACGCGGGACTGGCGGCGCCTTACAACCGGGAGCAAGGGCATCTCATGATCTGGCCTCCTTAACACCGTTGCCGGTGGGCGGGTGGAGGCAGCGCTGGCTGACGAGACCAGTGCCTGAAGATCCTGAGCCATGTGCAAGCAGCAATGCGATGACAGGGGCATGCCTGACTGTCAGTCAGGTGCAGTCCATTCCTTGGTCTGCGGCACCATCATCTACATGGCTGTTGCTGGTGACATCGGCGTTTGTCACGCCGATTGTCACGAGGGGGAATGCCGCAAAGCCATGTGCGATCAGGGCTGCAGCAGTGTTAGAAGTGCCCGTCTCTTTCCAGAGAAAGAGACGGGCACAGGTTGGCGCAGGATTCGGCCAAGCGGATAGGTTGCTGCAGGGCAGCGAGGTACGGAGCATCTGGCGCACGAGCGCTTTATGAGTAAGAGCATCCATCACATGGGTAGTGACCGGGCGAGCTGCCGGATGCGAATCGCCCTTGGGGAGAACCACCGCCAGAGCGGCGTGACCTTTAAGGTTCGGGTCACCTGGAGTGCTGTCATCGACAGCGCTTGCAACTCCCGGTCTACGCCTGTGGACAATGTTCGTCAAGCAAAGCGATTTCAGGGATTTAGCGCCTGTGGATAAAACTATCCCCCGGTGGACATCAGTGGTTTTCCACAGACGTACGCTGTGCCAGCGGTTTTTTTCTTAGGTATGGTCCTTTCAAACGGGGCGGCTTTGCAGCCCCGTTTGAAAGGACCCGCGTGGAGGAACTTCATGCGGTGCTGTGGGTAACTTCACAGCGAGTTTGAGGTGGTGGTGCGGCGGGTTACTCGGTCCTCTTGGCACTGCGCAGGCGCATGACGTTCTCGCCCGTCTGCTTGGCAAACTCGTGCGGCGTAACATGGTCCTCGCGGTTCGCCTCCAGAAACCGGCTCCACCAGGTCATGATCATCCGGCGCTCTTCGAGGAACTCGGCCTTGTGGGTATACGCGGCCGGTACGTTGTTGCGTTCCTTGTGACTCATCTGCCGCTCGATAGCCGTCTCCGACCACAGCCCGGACTCGACCAGCGCACTGCACGCCATGGTTCGGAACCCGTGGCCGCAGATATCCACCTTGGTGTCATAGCCCATCGTCCTTAGCGCGGCGTTCACCGTGTTCTCGGACATCGGCTTCCACGGTTTGGCATCCCCCGCGAACACCAGCTCGAACTTGCCGGTGATCGCGTGGATCTGCTCAAGCAAGGCCACTGCCTGCGGCGATAAGGGTACAACGTGGATATCCCCGACCATTTTTGTACCCCTTGTGGAAAAGGGTACTCCGTCCAGTGCGGGGCGGGTGTCGGGGATCTCCCAGATGCCACGCTTGAGGTCAAACTCGTTCCAACGGGCGAAGCGCAGTTCACTGGAGCGCACGAACACGTGCAGCGATAGCATCACCGTGAGGCGCGTGAGCGGGCGACCTTTGTAGCCGTCGATACGCGCCTGTAGCTCAGGCAACCGCGATAAGGGTAGTGCGGGTCGATGTGTAACCCGTGGCGTTTTGATCGAGCCATCGAGGTCGTGAGCCGGGTTCGCCGTGATCAGCCGCAGCCGTTTGGCTTCGCGCATGATGCTTTGCAGGTAGTTCTTGATCCTGAGCGCCACGTCGATGGTGCCGCGCTTCGTCACGGCTTCCAGTGGCTGCATGAGGTCGTGGGTGTCGAGTTCAACGATTGCCCTGGCACCGAGCAAAGGGAATACGTGAGTCTTCAACCGGCTGAGCACAGTCTTGGCATGGCCTGGCGCCCACTTCGGCACCATCCCGGCATACCAATCGAGCGCAACGCTTTCGAAGGTGCGGCCATTGATCACGGCTTGCACCTTGGCCTGCTGCTTGGACTGTATAGGGTCAATGCCGTTGGCGAGCTGCTGTTTGAGCTCGAAGCGCTTGTGGCGAGCGTCAGCCAGCCCGACCACCGGGTAATTGCCGAGTGAGGTCAGGCCCTCGCGACCATCGGGCTTCACGTACCTGAGCCGCCAGCCTTTGCGACCGTTGGGCTTCACGAGCAGGTAAAGGCCATCGCCGTCAAAAAGCTTGTACTCACGTTCGTGAGCCTTTGCAGTGCGGCAGGCGTTGTCGGTAAGGGGAGCCGTTGTGCGAGCCATAAGGGTACTTTCCAATGTCGAATTGGTAGGTATCCTTAAAACTACCCTTATTAGCGCTGGCTACCCTCGGAATCCGACGGAACGCCAAAACGAAAAAACCCGCCAGACGGCGAGTTTTTCGGGGGTTCCAGAGATTTTGAAAGCTTTCTATGGAACCTTGAATGGTGCCGGCACCAGGAATCGAACCCGGGACCTACTGATTACAAGTCAGTTGCTCTACCATCTGAGCTATACCGGCAGTAGGGCCGCTATTATAGCCATCGGTTTGGTTCTGTAAACCACTTCCTCTCAAATCTGTCAGGGCCCCGTGTTTCGGGGCTTTGGGGCTGGTGGGTGGGGTGAATTCGCTGGTCTCGTTGCTGCGTGGGTTCTACACATCTTTTTGTGCCTGGACTGGACCTATGACTGGCTCTGAACCCTGTGGGAGCCGGCATTGCCGGCGATGAGGCCATTAGCCTCGACATCGATCTGCTGGTCGGATTGTTCTTTCGGGCCTCATCGCTGGCAATGCCAGCTCCCACAGGGTCCGCGCCAGACTTGAGGGATTTGTGTAGATACCCATGCTCATCGCTGGCAACCCGTTCTGACCCACCCCCGCCTAATTCGCTTTAACGCTTATGCACAAACCACATCGCCTCCTTGCACCCCATGCAAGTGCGCTACCCCGCCGCATTGACGCCGGTGCAAAAGGCTGTTTTCTCAGGCGTTTAACACCTTCGGATTAGTCGCTCAGTCGTGAAACACCACCACCGCTTTCAGCCCGAAACCGTGAAGTTGCTCACAGAGTTATCCACAGGTTGTTCGGCCAGTAGCATGAGGTTGCGCGGGGTGAGCGGGTGGGGGCAGAAGGTGCCGAGGCGGACGTTGTAGCCCTGTTCGCGCAGGTAGAGCGCACGATCGAGCACCAGCCATAGCTCCAGCGGGCGGCGGAAGAGGTTGCGCACGCTTTCGAGGTTGCGCACCTGGGCCAGGCGTTGCCAGCCGGCGGTTTCCAGTTCCGCCCAGTTCATGGCGTCATTTATATGCACGCCCTTGAGTTCGGCGAGGTGCTGGCAGTAGTCGGCGAAGGACCTTTGCAGCCAGGCACTGGGCAGCGAGGGCGTGGGCAGGTAGTCGTCGGTCTGGCGCAGGCGGCGTTGCAGGAGGTCGAAGCCGAGGCGCCAGGCCATGGATTGGTCGCGCTGGCGACGCACGCGGTTGCCGGCGGTGACGGTTTCGCTGAGCGGGAGGCCGAGGTCGTCGAGGTCGAGTTGCAGGGTCGAGGCGCGGGCGGCTGTGGATAACGCTTGGTAGTGCGGGCCCGCCGTGCGGTTGTAGCAGCAGGGGGCAATGGCGAGTTGTTGGCAGCCCTTGGCGCTGGCGAGCTGGATCAGGCGGACATGCAGGTCGCCGCAGGCGTGGAGGGCGATCGGGGTGTGGGCTGCGGTGAGTTGAAGCGCAGCGTCTGCGGCCATGACGTCCTGCAGGCGATGCTCGGCCGGCAGGTGGTGGTGCTGGCTGAGTTGTTCACCGGCAGCGACCAGCGCGGGGTCGTATTCGAGGCAGGTGAGTTGCTGGTCAGTGCCGAGCAGCCGGCGGCCGAGGTGGCCCTTGCCGGAACACCAGTCGAGCCAGTGCCCTGGGCGACGGGCGAAGTCGAGGTGACCGGCGAAGGCTTCGATCTGCTGCCATTTGCGGCCGGGGACGTCGGTGCTCAGGCGCGGTGGCGCTGGGGTGAGGGCGATTGTGGGTAAATCGCCGACGGTGGAGAGCGCCAGGGCTTCGGCGGCCAGTTGTGGATAAGGAGCTGGGGCCGGGACGCTGTGGGGGGCGTTGTCGGCTGCTTCGGCGTCGGCCAGGGTGCGGCTGCGCAGCCATGTGGATAACTCTGGGTGGGTGGTTTCCCAGGGCAGGTGCAGGGTGGTGAAGGGGCGGGGGTGCCAGAGGTCGCGGTGCTGCTGGAGGAAGTGGTCCAGGGCCTGGAAGCGGGGGAGGAGTTGGGCGTTTTCCAGGTGGGACATGGTAATGGGTCTTCAGCGACAGGTCTGAGATCTGCGGGGTTTTTCAGGGCGCTATCGCTGGCAAGCCAGCTCCCACAGGGACCTGCTCTCACCAGGGAGAGCAGGGACCAGTAGTCAGCGACCGTGCACCGCATCCACCCGCAGGCGACGCTCAAGCAGCTTGAAGCCCTGCACCAGCACGAAGGAGATGACCAGGTAGAACACGCCGGCAGCGAAGAAGATCTCCACCGGCATGTAGGTCCGGGCAATGATGGTGCGGGCCATGCCGGTGATGTCGAGCAGGGTGACGGTACTGGCCAGGGCGCTGGCCTTGAGCATCAGGATTACTTCGTTGCTGTACGCCGGCAGGCCGATGCGCGCGGCGCGCGGCAGCATGATGTGGATCATCGCCGTGGCCCGGGACATGCCCAGCGCCCGCGCCGCTTCGATCTCGCCACGCGGAATGGCCTGCAGCGAGCCGCGCAGGATCTCGGCGATGTAGGCGGCGGTGTGCAGGGTCATGGTCAGCGCGGTACACCAGAACGGGTCACGCAGGTATGGCCACAGCGAGCTGTTCTTGACCACGTCGAACTGCGCCAGACCGTAGTAGACCAGGAACAGCTGCACCAGCAGCGGCGTGCCGCGGAAGAAGAAGATGTAGCCGTAGGGCAGCGCGCGCACGTACCACAGCCGCGAAGAACGGGCGATGCCCAGCGGAATGGCGATGATCAGCCCGAGAATCACGGCGATTGCCAGCAGTTCCAGGGTCAGCGTGGCGCCCTGGGCCAGGCGCGGCAGCCATTTGATGATGACTTCCCAATTCATGAGTTGGCCCTCGCGAAGCCGCGAGCGGCGCGTTTTTCCATGAAGTGCATGCCGGTCATGGCGATGATGGTCAGCCCCAGGTAGATGAACGCCGCCACCATGTAGAAAGTGAAGGGTTCCTTGGTGGTGGTCACGCCGTTCTGTGCCTGGCGCATGATCTCTTCCAGGCCGATCACCGAGACCAGCGCGGTGTCCTTCATCAGGATCATGAACAGGTTGCCCAGGCCGGGCAGGGCGATGCGCCACATTTGCGGCAGGATCAACCGCGAGAAGATGCGGCCTTTCGACAGGCCGAGGGCCATGCCCGCTTCACGATGCCCCTTGGGGATCGCCAGCAATGCGCCGCGGAACACTTCCGTGGCATAGGCGCCGAAGCACAGGCCGAGGGCGATGACGCCGGCGGCGAAGGCGCTGAGTTCCAGGCCGGGAATGCCCAGCAGGTCGCCCAGCTGGCTCATCAGGGCCACGGAACCGAAATAGATGAAGAGCACCCAGAGCAGCTCGGGTACGCCGCGAACGATGGTCGAGTAGCTGCCGCCGATCCAGCGCAGCGGTTTGAGCGGCGAGGTCTTGGCCAGGGCGCCGAGCAGTCCGAGGACCAGGCCCAGGCAGAGGGCCGAGAGCGCCAGTTTGACGGTCATCAGCGTGCCGGCGGCGAGGGCCGGGCCGAATCCGTGTAGGTCGATTGTCATGGGCAGGCGTGTTCAAGGGACCGGCACCGCGCAAGGCGGTGCCGGTCGGGGTGAATCAATAGATGCTGAACGGGAAGTACTTGTCGTTGATCTTCTTGTACGTACCGTCGGCGATGATTTCCTTCAGCGCGGCGTTCAGCTTCTCGCGCAGCGGGTCGTTCTTGCGCACGGCGATGCCGATTTCGTCACTTTCCACCACGGGCTCACCCTTGAACTCGTAGTTCTTGCCGGCTTCGGATTTCAGCCAGTCGTAGTTCACGTACTTGTCCGCCAGCAGGGCGTCGACGCGGCCGGAGGTCAGGTCGAGGTAGGCGTTTTCCTGGGTGTCGTACAGCTTCAGGGTGATGTCGCTGCCGTAGGTGTCTTCCAGCCAGGTGCCGGACAGGGTGGCGCGCTGGGTGCCGATGGTCTTGCCCTTCAGGTAGGCCTTGTCGGTCTTGAAGTCGACGTTCTTCGGCGCGATGAACTGCAGCTTGTTGGAGTAGTAGCGGTCGGTGAAGTCGACGGCCTGCTTGCGCTCGTCGGTGATCGACAGCGAGGAGACGATGAAGTCGTACTTCTTGGCCAGCAGCGACGGAATGATGCCGTCCCAGTCGGAGGTGACCACTTCGCACTCGACCTTCATCTTGGCGCACAGGGCGTCGCCGATGTCCTTGTCGAAGCCGACGACCTGGCCGCTGGCATCCTTGCTGTTGAACGGTGGGTAGGCCGCTTCGATACCCATCTTGAGTTTTTCCGCGGCCATGGCGTTGGCCGAGAACACCAGCGAGGCGGCAGCGGCCAGGAGGAATTTCTTGTAGTTCTGCATGCGTGTTGCTCCGTTAGCGGTTGCTGGACATGAATTGCTTACAACGCGCCGAGGTCGGGTTTTCGAAAACCTGCTGCGGCGATCCCTGCTCTTCGATCAGGCCTTGATGAAGGAACACGACTTCGCTGGAAACTTGCCGGGCGAAGTTCATTTCATGGGTCACCAGCAGCATGGTCCGGCCTTCGTCGGCCAGGGCACGGATGACATTGAGGACTTCCTGGACCATTTCCGGGTCCAGCGCGGAGGTCGGTTCATCGAACAGGATGACCTTGGGCTTCATCGCCAGGGTGCGTGCGATGGCCGCGCGCTGCTGCTGGCCGCCGGAGAGTTCGGTGGGGTAGCTGTGGCGCTTGTTGTGGATGCCGACCTTGTCCAGCAGCGCTTCGGCATGCTCGATGGCCTCGGCCTTGCTCTGGCCCAGTACGCGGCGCGGCGCCTCGATGATGTTGTCGAGGATGCTCATGTGCGGCCAGAGGTTGAAGTTCTGGAAGACGAAGCCGATTTCGCTGCGCAGGCGGTTGATCTGCTTGTTGTCGGCGGCGACCAGCTCGCCGTTGCGCGCGGCCTTGAGCTTGAGGGTTTCGCCGGCGACGAGGATTTCGCCCTGATGGGGGTTTTCCAGGAGGTTGATGCAGCGCAGCAAGGTCGACTTGCCGGAGCCGGAGGAGCCGAGGATGGAAATCACGTCGCCGTCACGGGCGGTAAGGGAGATGCCCTTGAGAATTTCCTGCTCGCCGTAGCGCTTGTGCAGGTTGCGGATTTCCAGCGCGGGCGTGGCCTGGGCCATGTGCGGTCCTCATTGATTTCGGTGCGTTCTGCTGTTGGCGGCCTTCCTGGCGAGGCGCAACGCTAGCATAGCGTTCGGATCGCAGCCAAGAAGGTCGAGCAGGGCGGGCGGCCGTGGCAAAGGCGGGTGTCGCATCGCTGCAGTGGACTGTCGCGTCGCTGTCCACCCGTGCGCTTCACGGGGCCGGAGCCGGGATGAAAAAAGGCGCGATGGTGCCAGTTTTGGCCGCTGGAGGAAAGGCGTATTTGGTCGCGGCGATTATCGGCAGCGCGGTGACGGCGGCTATCGGCGGGAGCGGGTTGCACCTTCGTGATTCATAAAGTTGCACAAGGTGTTACCTGAAATAGGTTATGGAGCACCCATTTCTAATTGTAAGTGGGTATTTCAGTAATCCGGCAAAGTCTGGCAAGTTTGGCGACCTTTCGGCCAATGACTGGCTGAAAGCGCCGCAGGCCCGGTGAATCGTGGTTTCAAGGTGTGTCTGGATTAGGCGGTCATCGACCTGGCCCGCTTATTGCCATCCACCTTCACGAGACGCAGGGCGCCCCACAAGGGCATGCGGCTCCAATCGCGGGACGATCTCCCATTCTTTGCATAGGTAGTTTTATGAGCGGTAAGCACAATTCCAATGACCTCGCTCAGGGGCTCAAGCAACGTCATGTAACCATGCTGTCCATCGCAGGCGTGATCGGCGCCGGTCTCTTCGTAGGTTCCGGCCATGCCATCGCCGCTGCCGGCCCGGCCGTACTGCTGGCCTACGCCGCCGCAGGCACGCTGGTGGTACTGGTGATGCGCATGCTCGGCGAAATGGCCGTGGCCTCGCCGGACACCGGTTCCTTCTCCACCTACGCCGACCGCGCCATTGGCCACTGGGCCGGCTTCACCATCGGCTGGCTGTACTGGTGGTTCTGGGTGCTGGTGATCCCGCTGGAGGCCAACGCCGCCGCAACCATCCTCAATGCCTGGTTCCCCGACGTGGCGATCTGGGTCTTCACCCAGGTCATCACCCTGCTGCTGACGGCGACCAACCTGTTCAGCGTAAAGAACTACGGTGAGTTCGAATTCTGGTTCGCCCTGCTCAAGGTGGTGGCGATCATCGGCTTCATCATTCTCGGCCTGGCGGCGATCTTCGGCTTCATGCCCAACAGCCAGGTGAGCGGCGTCAGCCACCTGTTCGACACCCAGGGCTTCATGCCCAACGGCCTCGGCGCGGTGCTCGGCGCCATGCTGACCACCATGTTCTCGTTCATGGGTACCGAGATCGTCACCATTGCTGCGGCCGAGTCGAAGGACCCGGGCCGGCAGATCAGCAAGGCGACCAACTCGGTGATCTGGCGGATTGCCCTGTTCTACCTCGTGTCGATCTTCATCGTTGTCGCCCTGGTGCCGTGGAATGCCGGTTCGCTGGCGGAAGTCGGTTCGTACCAGACCGTCCTGCAACTGATGGGCGTACCCCACGCCAAGCTGATCGTCGATATCGTCGTGCTGATCGCCGTGACCAGCTGCCTGAACTCGGCGCTGTACACCTCGTCGCGCATGCTGTTCTCCCTGAGCAAGCGCGGTGATGCCCCGGCGATTGCCCAGCGCACCAACGGTAGCGGCACGCCGCACTGGGCGGTGTTGCTGTCCACCACTGCGGCCTTCCTGACCGTGTTCGCCAACTACGTGGCGCCGGCCCAGGTGTTCGAGTTCCTGCTGGCCAGCTCGGGCGCCATCGCCCTGCTGGTGTACCTGGTGATCGCCGTTTCGCAACTGCGCATGCGCCGTCAGCGCATGGCTCGCGGCGAGCAGATCGCCTTCAAGATGTGGGCGTTCCCGGTGCTGACCTGGGCCACCATCTTCTTCATCATCGGCGTGCTGACCCTGATGCTGGTGCGTCCGGATCACCGTGCAGAGGTGATCTCCACCGGGTTGCTGAGCATTGCCGTGGTCGCTGCCGGCCTGCTGGTGGCGCGCAAGCGCAAGGCGGAGAAGGGTGGGCGGTTGGTGATGGATAACTGAGTGAACATTTGAAAGACAAAGGCCGCGATTGGATCGCGGCCTTTTTATTGAGATGTCTCAATCTTTATTTGGCTGGGGATGAGTGAGATGAATGTCCGGGATATCCGTAAGAGCATCCTGTATCTCGTCCCTCATATACCAGTCCATGGCGTCGTCGTTGGTGCTGTCGTGTCGCCACTGGTGGTACTCGCACAGGATGTGCTGGATGTAGAAGGCGTACGTGTGTGGGTAGCTGGTTTCCGCTGCCTGTGTGAGAGTGTCGTCGAAGAAGACGGCGAGCAATTGAGCGAGACTGGTTTCCTCAGCCTCTTTCATTTGCTGGAACAGGTTCTGGTAATGCCCGGAATCAAAGCCGCTGATGATCAGGTCGCTGACTGATGGGCCAGACAGGTTGTCTCTACGGGGTCGCGTTCCGTTTCGAATCATACGGTTGTGCTTGGCCTTGGCGGCGGCACGTTTTGCGCGTTTCTGCTGCTTGCTGTTCGAGGGCATTCTGCACTCTCACCATCTGAAGGTTGCGTCGATCCTGTGGGAGCTGGCTTTTCAGGCTAGCTCAGGCAAATTTCTTCTGCTTTGACACCAGCTCCGACGCCGCCACATAGGCGTCCTGGAACTCCTCGCTTTCCAGCCAGGCCATGGCCTCGGCTTCCTCGGTGCCGTCCAGCCACTTGCGGTAGGCACAGAAGACCATGCAAATGTAGTCGGTGGCGTGGTCTTCGCTGTGGCCCTTGAGCACCAGGGTCAGCAGGGGGTCGACCATGAATACGGCGATCATCGCTTCCAGGCTGGTTTCCTGGGCGCTTTTCATCTTGTCGAACAGGCCGGCGTAGCTGTTCGAGCTCATCGCCTTGTCGAACACCTGCTGGACGCTGGCGCTGGAGGCCTCGCCACCGCTCTTGACCGCCTGGCCGCTGCGCACCATGCGGTTCTCACGGGCCTTGGCGGCAGCGCGTTTGGCGCGTTTCTGTTGCTTGGTGTTCGAGGCCATCGGGTGTTCCTTTATGCGAAGTCAGTCAAATTGCGCGTATTGAAACGCAGTTGACCGGGAAACCCAAGCCGGGGAGGGCGGTCACAGGCTGGTTATCGGATCACTGGAAGGGAATCACTCAATGAAAGCCATCGCGCCACTGTGCCTCGTCGCCGCCACCTTGAGCGGCTGCGGCAATATCGCTGCGGTCAAATCCTTCAATACGCAGTTCGCGTCGCCCATCAGCGGCGAGACGGCGCGGTTGCGGGTGGTCTCCGACGGTATGGTGCGTGGCGTGCCGGGCCTGGAGTGCGTGGACTGGTACAGCCCCGGCGCCGGAGTGATCGTGGTGCCGAACGAAACCTTCGCCCAGCGCAACAATGAGCACCTCGGCATGCCTGGCGGCAAGCCGGTCCCGGCCGGCTGGGCGAGCAGCGAAGTGAAGGTGGCGGCAGGCAAGCCGCTGACCCTGACCTTCCTCGATGGCGGCCGTGCGGTGAGTTACAACCAGAAAAGCACCTGCCTGGGGATGTTCACCTTCACCCCCAAGGCCGGTGCCGACTACGAGCTGAAGCTGCACGGCTACGATGCCTGCGGCGTCGAGTTCAACCGCATCGACGGCGCTGCGCCGGAGCCGGTAAAGGCCGCCAAGGCGGACTATTGCAGCGCCATCGCCAACTTCTGAGGCTCAGCGCGGCAGCGTCAGGGCGCTGACCCGGCCGCGCAGTTCCACCTCATCCTCGTCGCGCAGGTCTTCCTCGATCTCCCGGGAGGCGCGGCCCACCAGCAGCGGGTCGGGTTCGTGGGCGACGCGGAAGTCCTTGCCCGGATAGTCGAGGGAATTGAGGAAATGGCGGATGCAGTTGATCCGTGCGCGCTTCTTGTCGTCCGACTTGATCACCGTCCACGGCGCATCGGCGGTGTCGGTATGGAAGAACATGGCTTCCTTGGCGGCGGTGTACTCGCCCCACTTGTCCAGCGACTTGATGTCGATGGGCGACAGCTTCCAGTGCTTGAGCGGGTCGTCGCGGCGCGAGATGAAGCGGCGCAGCTGTTCTTCGCGGTTGACCGAGAACCAGTACTTGAACAGCAGGATGCCGCTGTTGCACAGCATGCGCTCCAGCTCCGGGGCCTGGCGCATGAACTCCAGGTATTGCAGTGGCGAGCAGAAATCCATGACCCGCTCGACGCCGGCGCGGTTGTACCAGGAGCGGTCGAAGAAGACCATTTCGCCGGCAGTCGGCAGGTGCTGGATATAGCGCTGGAAGTACCACTGGCCCTTTTCCTGCTCCGATGGCTTCTCCAGAGCGACGATGCGCGCGCCACGGGGGTTGAGGTGTTCCATGAAGCGCTTGATGGTACCGCCCTTGCCGGCGGCGTCGCGGCCTTCGAAGAGGATCACCACGCGCTGGCCGGTTTCCTTGACCCAGTTCTGCACCTTGAGCAATTCGATCTGCAGGGCGTGCTTGGCCTTGTCGTACTCGGCGCGGCGCATGCGGGTGCTGTAGGGGTAGCCGTGCGGCAGCTTCGCCGAGGAGCTGTCTTCGCTAGTGCCGTGGGGCGCGTGGGCGACTTCGAGGGCGGCCGGGCTGTCGGCGTCGATGTCAGTCTCGACGATCGGGGCTGGCTTGCGTGGGCGGCGATGCGGGCGGGTGGCAGGTTGTGGGGGTGCAACGTGGTGCGCGGTTACCCCGGGCTCTGGGAGCGGGAGTACGGGGGATTCATCACTCATGGAGGGGCCTTCTGTTCCTTCGAATGTCCTTCTCCACAACTTACATAGATCGATTGATGGCGTATTGATGCCGGTCAATGCACGCGCCTCCTGTGGGAGCTGGCTTGCCAGCGATGGCGTAGGTGAATTCACTACCGCCATCGCTGGCAAGCCAGCTCCCACAGGGGGCGAGGCATGCTTTTTCCTGCGCAAAACAAAAAACCCCTGAATCTTTCGATTCAGGGGCTTTGCGTTGTCTTGGTGCCCAGAGACGGAGTCGAACCGCCGACACGAGGATTTTCAATCCTCTGCTCTACCGACTGAGCTATCTGGGCAACGGGGCGCATTAAAAGGCTTTTTCAGGTTTGCGTCAACAACAATTTCAAAAATTTTTTAATTAATACCGACGCTTACGTTTCCCGGCCTCATTCCGACGGCGGAACGTAGCCTTCGGCCTTCTCGAAATCCTCGCCGGAGAAGAACTTGTCCATCTCGCCCTGGATGAACTTGCGGTCGTCGGCGTTCATCATGTTCAGGCGCTTTTCGTTGATGAGCATGGTCTGCTCCTTCTGCCAGTCGGCCCAGGCCTTCTGCGAGATGTGCTCGTAGATGTCCTGACCCTTCGGGCCCGGGTACGGCGGACGCTCCAGGGCTGGCAGTTCTTCTTTGTACTTGCGGCACATAACGGTGCGGGTCATCGCGACTCTCCTGCAATCAATACGTCGGCCGCGCGTTTCAGCAGCTTCTTCACCGGGGCGGCGAGGCCCAGGCGCGGCGGGGTGGCGAGGTTATACCAGAGCCAGTCGGCCTCGGCCACGTGATCGCCCTGCTGGCCGACGCGTACCAGCCACGGCTCGATGGCCAGCTGGAAATGGCTGAAGGTGTGGGTCAGGCCGCTGAGTTCGTGACGGGTCTCGATGCTCAGGTGGTGCTGGTCGGCGAGGTGTTCCAGGTCGTCCAGGTCGTCCAGTTCCGGCAGGCTCCATAGCCCGCCCCAAAGCCCGCTGGACGGGCGCCGGTAAAGCAGGATGGCACCTTCGTCGTTGGCCAGCAGCGGCATCAGCGTGCGCTTCTGCGGCAGGGCCTTGCGCGGCTTGGGCAGCGGGTAGCGGATTTCCTGGCCGAGCATGTGCGCTTCGCAGCCACGCTCCAGCGGACACAGCAGGCAGCTGGGCTTGCTGCGGGTGCAGAGGGTGGCGCCGAGGTCCATCATCGCCTGGGTGTAGTCGTTGACCCGGGCATGCGGGGTGAAGCGCTCGGCATTGGCCCACAGCGCCTTGGCCACCTTGGGTTCGCCCGGATAGCCTTCCTGTGCGGTGTAGCGGGCCAGCACGCGCTTGACGTTGCCGTCGAGGATCGGTGCGCGCAGGCCCATGCTGATGCTGGCGATGGCGCCGGCAGTGGACAGGCCGATGCCCGGCAGCTCGGTGAGCTTTTCCACGTCACGGGGAAACTCGCCGCCGTACTGCTCGACGACGATCTTCGCGGTCTTCTGCAGGTTGCGCGCGCGGGTGTAGTAGCCGAGGCCGGTCCACAGGTGCAGCACTTCGTCCTCCGGCGCGGCGGCCAGGGCCTGGACGTCCGGCAGGGCGTCCATGAAGCGGCCGAAGTAGTTGAGCACGGTGCTGACCTGGGTCTGTTGCAGCATGATCTCGGAGACCCACACCCGGTACGGGTTGATGCCCTGTTGCCAGGGCAGGTCGTGGCGGCCGTGGCGGTCGAACCAGTCGAGGACCGCGGTGGAAAACTGCTCGGGGGTCATCGTTTGAACAGGCCCTTCAGTGCGTCTTTGAGCTCGGGACTGACCTTGTCACCCAGCTTCTCTTCGAGTTTTTCGTTGATCCGGTTGCCCAGTGCCTGGCCAGCCAGTTTGCCGACGCCGTCCTTGTCGATGCGGCAGGCGCGTGCGCCCAGCTCCAGCGGGCCACGGCAGCGCAGCGGGAATTCCAGGCCGACATAGCGCTGGTTGACCTGGCAGGCCGGGTCGGGCATTTCCCGGGTGTCGCCTTCGACGATCACACCGACGCGGTAGTCCATACCCAGCACGCGCAGGTCGATATCGCCATTGCCGTTGACGGTCAGGCCGGGGATGCGCGCCTTCAGGTCCGGGTTGCTGGCCACGCCGTTGCTCAGCACCAGGTTGCCTTTCAGCTCCTGGAACGGCGTGTCCTTGCCCCGTGGCTCGCCGCTCAGGGTCTTGCGATTGAGAGTGGCGATGCCCTGGCACAGCTGCTGTTCGAGATTGGCATTGACCAGCACGCCGTTGTTGATGACGAAGCTGGCCTTGCCGTTGAGGGTATCGACCAGTGCCTTCTGGCTGTTGCCGCTGGCGGTCAGGTCAGTGTCCAGGGTCAGCAGGCCCTTGACCGGTGGGGTGTTGCCGTCGTGCTTGATGAAGTGTTCAACCGGTACCCGGTTGATCTTCGCGGTGATGCCGACCTGCGGTACCGCCGGGCGCACGTCGAGAGTGCCGCGGGTGTCGAAGGTGCCGTTGTAGAGGCCGCCGCGCAGGGCCTCCAGGGCGATCAGGCCACCCTGGCCAGTGGCCTTGAGCTCGGCGTTCTGGATCGGCAGCTTGTCCAGGGTCAGCACGCCGAAGCTCAGGTCGGCCTGCAGATCGAGGGCGCGCAGGCGGTCCACCGGCAGCAGCTTGTCGGTGCTCCAGGCGACCTGGGTCGGCGCGTCCGGTAGCGGCGAGGTGCCCGGGCCGACGATGGCGCTGGCTTCGCTGCTGCTGACCTCGGCCTGGCGTGCGGCGCTGGCGCTTGCTGCGGCTTCGCTTTTGGCCAGCGAGTAGCGGTCGGCGTCGAATTTGTCGTTCTTCAGCTGGATGCGCAGGGCTTGGCGGGCGAAGTCTTCCACGGCGATGCGTCCGGTGAAGGTGCTGTCGTCGAGTTTCAGCGCCAGGTCTTCCAGGGCCAGGCTGGTCTTGCTGCCTTCGATGCGGCCGACCAGCTCGACATTGCCCAGGGTGGTCTGGTCTTTCATCGGTGGCAGGGCAACGCCGACGCTGTCGAGGAACTTGCGCAGGTCGAATGGGGCGATGGAGATGCCGCCGGTGACCTTAGGCTCGCTGTTCAGGTCGCGCACATGCAGTTCGCCGAGGGCGCGCAGTTGGTTGGCGGACAGCTTCAGGCCGTTCCACTCGGCGACATTGGCCGCCAGGTCGGCCAGCAACTGGCCCTGGGCGGAGAAGGTCATGCTCTTCTGCTCCAGCGGCTCGCCGGACAGCTCGCCGTGCAGCTTCATGTCTTCCAGTTGGTAGCGGCGCAGGGCGCGGTCGAAGCGGGCTTCGCCGACCAGTTCGACGCGTGCGCGCAGGACCGGCTGGCCAGAGCTGAGGAACGCGGTGAGCTTGAGCGGGATGTTCACGCCGTCATGCACGGCCTCGGTGCTCAGCTGGATGCTCTCGGCGCTGAAGCTCTTGCCGCTGCGCACGTCGTTGTACTGCACCCGGGCGTTGTTGACGGTGAGGCTGTCGATATCCAGTTTCAGCGGACGTTCGCTGGCGGCGGGTTTTTCTGTGCTCGCGGCGGGCGTGCTGGTCGCAGGCGCGGTCTCCGGAGTGCCGGCAGGAGAGTTGGCAGGAGTGCTGGCCGGTAGCGGCTTGCCGATGTCTTCCCAGTTGCCGTGGCCGTTTTCGTCGCGCACCAGGTTGAGGTTCAGGCCTTCGACCCGCACGTCACTCATCTGCACTTCGCGGCGCAGCAGCGGTAGCACGCGCACCGACAGGCCTAGCATCTGCAGGTCGGCGATCGGTTCGGCGGGTTTGTTCAGCGTGGCAATGCTCGCTTCGTGCAACTCCAGGCCGAGCCAGGGGAACAGGCTCCAGCCGATGTCGCCGTTCAGGGTCAGCTCGATATGAGCCTTGTCGCGAGCCAGTTGGCGGATCTCGTCTTTGTAGTCGTTGGGATCGAAGAGGTGGGTCAGGGCGAAGCCGCCAGCCACCACGATCAGCAACAGCCCGAGAACCACCAGCCCCAGGATTTTGCCGAACGCTTTCATGGGCGAGTCCTTGTAGTCGATGTCTGAAAAGTCAGCCGCAGAGTATAGCCTTGCGCGATTGGCCACTGCGATGCCATGAATGGCGGGTTTGACCCTTCCTGGCCCGTCGGTTCCGCGGAAGAAAGTCTCAGTTACAAGAAAAACCGTGATGTCAGTTTGATTTTTGTTAGCTGCCTAAGTGCTACTCTTGCACCCGTTCCCGGATCTTGCTGCGACGGATTGTCGCGACAGGGTCGGCTGCCCGAAAAAACGACTCGCTGCCTGCGTGCGCCAAGGTCGAGGGGGTTGCCGGTTTCGATCCGTGGGAACCACCTATCTACGAGGGCAACAATAATGAGCAGCATCACCGAGGGAGCCATCGCCAGCGCGCCTGGCTTCCTGTCCAAGGAGCGCATCGTCGCTCGACCCGGTTTCAACCGCTGGCTGGTACCCCCGGCCGCACTCGCCATCCACCTGTGCATCGGCATGGCCTACGGCTTCTCGGTGTTCTGGTTGCCGCTGTCGAAGGCCATCGGCATCACCGCGCCGGTCGCCTGCGCCCCGGACATGGGCTTCTTCGCACAGCTGTTCTCGTCCACCTGCGACTGGCCGATCTCCATGCTCGGCTGGATCTACACCCTGTTCTTCATCTTCCTCGGCTGCTCGGCAGCCATCTGGGGCGGATGGCTGGAACACGCCGGGCCGCGCAAGGCCGGTGTGGTCTCGGCGCTGTGCTGGTGCGGTGGTCTGCTGATTTCGGCGCTGGGCGTGTATACCCACCAGATCTGGCTGATGTGGCTGGGCTCGGGGGTGATCGGCGGTATCGGCCTGGGCCTGGGCTACATCTCGCCGGTGTCGACCCTGATCAAGTGGTTCCCGGACAAGCGCGGCATGGCCACCGGCATGGCGATCATGGGCTTCGGTGGTGGTGCGATGGTCGGTGCGCCACTGGCGGCAGCGCTGATGAACCACTTCGCCAGCCCTGAAGGCGTCGGCGTGTGGCAGAGCTTCGTGGTGATGGCGGTGATCTACTTCATCTTCATGATCGGCGGCGCCCTGTCGTACCGCGTACCGCCGACCGGCTCGAAACCGGAAGGCTGGACTCCGCCGGCGAAGAAGGTCAACAACGCGATGATCACCCACCGTCACGTGCACGTCAGCGTGGCCTGGAAGACCCCGCAGTTCGCCCTGATCTGGCTGGTGCTGTGCCTTAACGTTTCCGCCGGTATCGGCATCCTCGGCATGGCCTCGCCGCTGCTGCAGGAAGTCTTCGCCGGCAAGCTGCTGGGCAACAACCTGACCTTCAGCGAACTCGACGCCGGGCAACTGGCGCAGATCGCCGCGATCGCCGCCGGCTTCACCGGCCTGCTCAGCCTGTTCAACATCGGCGGGCGCTTCTTCTGGGCGTCGTTCTCCGACTACATCGGGCGCAAGAACACCTACTTCGCCTTCTTCGCCCTGGGCTTTGCCCTGTACGCGCTGGTGCCGAACATGGGCCACCTGGGCAACATCGCCCTGTTCGTCGCGGCGTTCTGCATCATCCTGTCGATGTACGGCGGCGGTTTCGCCACGGTGCCGGCCTACCTGGCCGACCTGTTCGGCACGCAGATGGTCGGCGCGATCCACGGTCGCCTGCTGACCGCCTGGGCGGCGGCGGGCGTGCTCGGTCCGGTGCTGGTCAACTACCTGCGCGAGTACCAGTTGAGCATCGGTGTCGAGCGGGCTGCGGCCTATGACATCACCCTGTACATCCTCGCCGGTTTGCTGGTGCTGGGCTTTATCTGCAACGCAATGGTGCGTCCGGTGGCCGACAAGTACTTCATGAGCGAAGAGCAACTGGCTGCCGAGCAGGCGCTGGGGCATGACAAGGGCGCCGACAGCAGCACCGTGCTGGAGTGGAAAGCTTCGCCATCGAGCAAGCCGCTGGTGCTGGCTGCCTGGCTGGCGGTGGGCATTCCGCTGGCCTGGGGGGTGTGGGCGACCTTGCAGAAGACTGCGGTTCTGTTCCACTGATCCACCCGTTTGGGGCCGCTTTGCGGCCCTTCGCCGGCAACGCCGGCTCCCACAGGGTTTTGCGCTGGACCATGGTTTTGGGTTCACCACAACCTCTGTGGGAGCCGGCGTTGCCGGCGATGGCCCGCCAACCGGGGCCCAAAACCCCACACCACACGTCATCTTCGTTTCAAGATGCGACGTTCTGCGCCTATAATGACCGCCTTTTTCGCCCAATGATTTTGCGGAGCTGGTGATGGTCGAACGTAAGGCGTCCGTCGAGCGCAATACTCTGGAAACCCAGATCAAAGCCTCGATCAACCTGGATGGCACTGGCAAGGCCCGATTCGATATCGGTGTGCCTTTCCTGGAGCACATGCTGGATCAGATTTCCCGTCACGGATTGATCGATCTGGACATCGAGTGCAAGGGCGACCTGCATATCGACGACCACCATACCGTCGAAGACGTCGGTATCACCCTGGGCCAGGCCTTCAACCAGGCCATCGGCGACAAGAAGGGCATCCGCCGCTACGGCCATGCCTACGTGCCGCTGGACGAAGCGCTGTCGCGCGTGGTCATCGACTTCTCCGGCCGTCCCGGCCTGCAGATGCACGTGCCGTACACCCGCGCCAGCGTGGGCGGCTTCGACGTCGACCTGTTCCAGGAATTCTTCCAGGGCTTCGTCAACCATGCCAACGTCACCCTGCACATCGACAACCTGCGTGGGCACAACACCCACCACCAGATCGAGACCGTGTTCAAGGCCTTCGGCCGCGCGCTGCGCATGGCCATCGAGCTGGACGAGCGCATGGCCGGGCAGATGCCTTCGACCAAGGGATGCCTGTAATGCAGACCGTCGCCGTTATCGACTATGGCATGGGCAACCTGCACTCGGTGGCCAAGGCCCTGGAGCACGTCGGCGCCGGCAAGGTGCTGATCACCAGCGACGCCGCGGTCATCCGTGAAGCCGACCGCGTGGTGTTCCCCGGCGTCGGCGCAATTCGCGACTGCATGGCCGAGATCCGCCGCCTGGGCTTCGACAGCCTGGTCAAGGAAGTCAGCCAGGACCGTCCGTTCCTCGGCATCTGCGTTGGTATGCAGGCCCTGCTGGAGCACAGCGAGGAGAACGACGGCGTCGATTGCATCGGCATGTTCCCCGGCAAAGTGCGTTTCTTCGGCAAGGACCTGCATGAAGACGGCGAGCACCTGAAAGTGCCGCACATGGGCTGGAACGAAGTCAGCCAGGTGATCGATCACCCGCTCTGGCACGACATCCCGGACCGCGCGCGTTTCTACTTCGTGCACAGCTACTACATCGAGTCCGGCAAGCCGTCCCAGGTGGTCGGTCGCGGCCACTACGGCGTCGATTTCGCCGCGGTGCTGGCCGAAGGCTCGCGCTTCGCCACCCAGTTCCACCCGGAAAAGAGCCACACCCACGGCCTGCAACTGTTGCAGAACTTCGCCGCCTGGGATGGCCGCTGGTAATGAACCGCTCGCGCAACAAGGCGCCGGTCATCACCCTCGCCGCCGAACAGGAACGCGAGGCGCTGAATACGCTCCAGCGTTTCCTCGAAGACCGTTTCGAGCTCGAACTGGGCTCGTTCGAGGTGGCCGAGGTGCTGGAGCTGTTCGCCAAGGAAATTGCGCCGCACTACTACAACCGGGCGATCTTCGATGTTCAGACGCAGCTCAAGGAGCGCTTCGAGAGCATTGAAGTCGACCTCTGGGCGCTCGAGAAGAACTGACTTCCCGGGCTCACCGTTTACCGATTGGACAGGTTTTCCAGATGCTGATTATCCCCGCTATCGATCTCAAGGACGGTGCCTGCGTACGTCTGCGCCAGGGCCGCATGGAAGATTCCACCGTATTCTCCGACGACCCGGTGAGCATGGCCGCCAAATGGGTTGAAGGTGGCTGCCGCCGTCTGCATCTGGTCGACCTGAACGGTGCCTTCGAAGGCCAGCCGGTCAACGGTGAAGTGGTCACCGCCATCGCCAAGCGCTACCCGAACCTGCCGATCCAGATCGGCGGCGGCATCCGCTCGCTGGAAACCATCGAGCATTACGTCAAGGCCGGCGTCAGCTACGTGATCATCGGCACCAAGGCGGTCAAGCAGCCTGAATTCGTTGCCGAAGCCTGCAAGGCCTTCCCGGGCAAGGTCATCGTTGGCCTGGATGCGAAAGACGGCTTCGTCGCCACCGACGGCTGGGCCGAAGTCAGCTCGGTGCAGGTCATCGACCTGGCCAAGCGTTTCGAGGCCGACGGCGTTTCCGCGATCGTCTACACCGATATCGCCAAGGACGGGATGATGCAGGGCTGCAACGTGCCCTTCACCAAGGCCCTGGCCGAAGCCACCAGGATCCCGGTGATCGCTTCCGGCGGCATCCACAACCTGGGCGACATCAAGTCCCTGCTGGACGCCAAGGCCCCGGGTATCATCGGCGCCATTACCGGTCGTGCCATCTACGAAGGCACCCTCGACGTCGCCGAGGCCCAGGCCTTCTGCGACAGCTACAAAGGCTGAGGAGAACGCCATGGCCCTGGCCAAACGCATCATCCCTTGCCTGGACGTGGACAACGGCCGGGTCGTCAAGGGCGTCAAGTTCGAGAACATCCGCGATGCCGGTGATCCGGTGGAAATCGCCCGTCGCTACGACGAGCAGGGTGCCGACGAGATCACCTTCCTCGACATCACCGCCAGCGTCGATGGCCGTGACACCACCCTGCACACCGTCGAGCGCATGGCCAGCCAGGTGTTCATCCCGCTGACCGTGGGCGGTGGCGTGCGTACCGTGCAGGACATCCGCAACCTGCTCAACGCCGGGGCCGACAAGGTTTCGATCAACACGGCGGCGGTGTTCAACCCGGAGTTCGTCGGCGAAGCGGCGGCGCACTTCGGTTCGCAGTGCATTGTGGTTGCCATCGATGCCAAGAAGGTTTCCGGCCCAGGCGAAGCGCCGCGCTGGGAAATCTTCACCCATGGCGGGCGCAAGCCCACCGGGCTGGACGCGGTGGAATGGGCGAGGAAGATGGAAGGCCTGGGTGCCGGCGAGATCCTGCTCACCAGCATGGACCAGGACGGCATGAAGAGCGGCTTCGACCTGGGCGTGACCCGGGCGATCAGTGATGCGCTGGGGATTCCGGTGATCGCTTCCGGTGGTGTGGGTAATCTGCAGCACCTGGCGGACGGGATTCTGGAAGGCCACGCCAGTGCTGTGCTGGCGGCGAGCATCTTCCACTTTGGCGAGTACACCGTGCCCGAGGCCAAAGCCTATATGGCGCAGCGCGGGATCGTCGTTCGCTGATCTTCAGGGCCCTATCGCCGGCAACGCCGGCTCCCACAGGTTCCGTGTACACCTCCGAACCTTGTGGGAGCCGGCGTTGTCGGCGATGAGGCCATCAGCATCACCAAAAATCTCGGACTCCTCCGATGCTGACCAAACTCCTCTTCCTCCTCTCCCTGACCAGCGCCGCCCACGCCAGCGAACCCCTGGTCCTGCTCACCGAAAACTTCCCGCCCTACAACATGTCCAGCGATGGCAAGAGCTTTGCCCGTGACGCGGAAATCCAGGGCATCGCCGCCGACCTGGTGCGGGAGATGTTCCGCCGCGCCGACGTGCCCTACAGCATGACCCTGCGCTTCCCCTGGACCCGGGTCTATCAACAGGCCAAGGACACGCCGAACCACGGCGTCTTCGTCCTGGCCCGCCAGCCGGATCGGGAGAAACTGTTCAAGTGGGTCGGCCCGCTGGGCCCGGATGACTGGGTGCTGCTGGCGCCGCCTGGCAGCCAGATCAAGCTGGACAGCCTGGAACAGGCCAAGGGCCTGCGCATTGGTGCCTACAAGGGCGATGCCATCGCCGAGAGCCTGCAAAAGCAGGGCTTGAAGCCGGTGCTGGTGCTGCGCGACCAGGACAATGCGAAGAAACTTGCCAGCGGCGAGATCGATCTCTGGGCCACTGGTGACCCGGCCGGTCGTTATCTGGCCCGGCAGATCGGCATGACCGCGTTCAAGACTGTGTTGCGCTTCAATGGCACTGAGCTGTTCCTGGCATTGAACAAGAGTGTGCCGGATGAGGTGGTGGAGCGCTTGCAGAAGGCCCTGGAGCAGATGCGCGAAGACGGTTTCGTCGACGCCACCTTCGCCCGCTACCTGTAGATCCCGCCCTTGCCATGGGCGGGCATGGCGCGGTTGCTGCGTTCGCCGATCATCTGGCGCAGGCCGATCAGCTCGACGCCCTGGGCCTTGAGCCGCGGCAGTTCGCGCTCCAGCACTTCCAGGGTCTGTGGGTAAGGGTGACCGATCACCACCGCAGTGCCCTGCTTGCGTGCCAGTTCCACGGCAATGCGCAGTTGCCCGGCAATCGCCTCGGCGGTGCGCACATCATCCAGGAACACATCCCGCGATACGCTCGCCAGGCCCAGCGCCTGCGCCTTGGCCGCCGCCACGGTGGCGGCGCTGGTGCGGCTGTCGACGAAGAACAGATCACGCCGTTGCAGTTCGCCCATCAGCCAGGCCATGGCCTCCGGCTGCGCGGTCATGCGGCTGCCCATATGGTTGTTGACCCCGGCCGCGTAGGGCACCTTGGCCAGCGCGGCGTTGAGGCGCTGTTCCAGCTCCGGCAGCGGCGTGCCCGGATGCCAGGCGTAGGGGCCGGTGGCCGGGTCCATGGGCATGTGCAGGATCACCGTGCGCCCGGCCTTGTGCGCCTGGCGGGCGAAGTCGGTGGCGTGGGGTGTGTCCGGCATGATCGCCATGGTCACCGGGCCGGGCAGGGCGAGGGTGCGCGAATCCCTGGCCGGGTTCTGGCCAAGGTCGTCGATGATCAGGCTGAGGTAGGCTCGCGGCTGCTGGACCGGCGCCGCGTGGGCGATGCCGGTCAGCAGGCAGAGCAGGGCGAGGCAGAACGCGCGCATCACTTGTCGCGGGTGATGCTCAGTCCCTTGAGCAGGCTGAGGGCCTGGCTGAGCTGGAAGTCACCGTCCTGCGGACGCTCCTTCTTGCTTGACGTCGAGGCCTTGCCGCTGGATGGCCGGTCGGCGCCGCCGTTGCCGTTGCCAAGGTGGCCTTGCAGGTCGGCTTCCTTGAAGTTCTCGGTGTCCTGTTCGCTGGTGACCTTGGCCTGGCGCACCTCGATGTCCGGGACGATGCCCTGGGCCTGGATCGAACGGCCGTTGGGGGTGTAGTACAGCGCGGTGGTGATTTTCAGTGCGCGATCGTTGTTCAGCGGCAGCACGGTCTGCACCGAGCCCTTGCCGAAGCTGTCGGTGCCCATCAGCACACCGCGTTTCTGGTCCTGCAGGGCGCCGGCGACGATCTCCGAAGCCGAGGCGCTGCCGCCGTTGATCAGCACCACCAGCGGTACGCCTTCGCTGGCGTCGGCCGGGTCGGCAGAGAAGCGCAGCTCGGAGTTGGCGATGCGGCCCTTGGTGTAGACGATCAGGCCTTTGGTCAGGAAGTGGTCGGCCACTTCCACCGCCGACTGCAGCACGCCGCCGGGGTTGTTGCGCAGGTCGAGGACGATGCCGCGCAGCTTGCCGTTGTTGTCCTTGCGCAGTTTCGCCAGGGCCTTGCCGACTTCCTCGCCGGTCTTGACCTGGAACTGGGTGATGCGGATGTAGCCGTAGCCGGATTCGAGCAACTGGCTCTTCACGCTCTTCACCTGGATCACTGCGCGGGCCAGGGTCACGTCGAACGGCGTGCCGCCGTCGCGGACCAGGGTCAGGGTGATTTTTTCGCCGATCTTGCCGCGCATCTTGTCCACGGCTTCGGTCATGGTCTGGCCGCGGGTCGGCTGGCCGTTGATCTTGACGATCAGGTCGCCGGCCTCGATGCCGGCGCGGGAGGCCGGGGTATCGTCGATCGGCGAGACCACCTTGACGAAGCCGTCTTCCTGGCCGACTTCGATGCCGAGCCCGCCGAATTCGCCGCTGGTACTTTCCTGCAGCTCCTGGAAGTCTTCCGGGCCGAGGTAGGCGGAGTGCGGGTCGAGGTTGCTGAGCATGCCCTTGATGGCGTTTTCCAGCAGGGTCTTGTCATCCACGGGCTCGACATAGGCGGCTTTCACCCTGTCCAGGACTTCGGCGAAGGTGCGCAGCTCGTCCAGCGGCAGCGGTGCCTTGGCGGTGACCGTCGTCGGCGCCAGTGCCGGCGCGGGCTTGACGGGCTCGGCGGCAAAGGCCAGGGACGCGCCGCTGACCAGGGCGACGGCCAGGGCCAGCGAGGTAAGGCGAGGCGAATGCAGCATGTCGAACGAACTCCTGATCCTGTGTGAGCCCCGAAAGGGACCTCGCGCCAGGCGGCTGGCGCGTTAAAAAAGGGGTAAAACCTATCCTTGACCGCGGCACCACTGCGTCGGGTCGCTTGGCTGACCCTGCTGGCGGATGGCGAAGTACAACGCCGGTGTGCTCTGGCCGCCGCTGTTGCCAACGGTGGAGATGGCCTCGCCGGCCTTGACGATATCGCCAGCGCCCTTGAGCAGGGTCTGGTTGTGACCGTAGAGGCTGAGGTAACCGTTACCATGGTCGAGAATGACCAGAAGTCCAGCCCCGCGCAACCAGTCGGCGAACACCACGCGCCCGCCGTGAACCGCATGAACCTGGCTGCCGGCCGAAGCGCTGATCATCACCCCGTCCCACTTGGCCCGGGCATCGTCGCCGCGGCTTTCACCGAAACGTGCCAACAATCGACCATTGACCGGCCATGGAAGTTTGCCCCGGGCCGCAGAAAATACGCCGCCGTACACCGCGCCGTCGCTGGAAACCAGCGGGCCCGGGGTGCGAACCGGTTTTTTCGGCTCGTCGTCAGCCGAGGTGTTGCGCGATTCGCGGGCGGCGATGGCGGCTTCACGCTGGCGTTTCTTTTCGGCTTCCTGCTCGGCCAGGGCGCGCTGGCGCGCTTCCTCGGCTTCGCGGGCCTGGCGGGCGAGGGTTTCCTCGATGGTCTTGAGCACCTTGCCCAGTTCGGCCTGCTCCTGTTCGCGGGCGGCGAGCTTCTGGTCGTTGGTCTTCAGGTTGCTGTTGAGCTTGGCGAGGATTTCCTGGCGCTCGGCGCGGGTTTTTTCCAGCTCTTGGCGCTGGTCGTCGAGGGTACCTTGCTGGACCAGCAGTTGGGCCTGCTGCTGGGCGATGTCCTTCTCGACGTTGGCCAACTGGCGCAGGGTCTCGTTGAAGCTGCGCAACTGGGCCAGGCGCGCCTTGCTCAGGTAGTCGTAGTAGGTCAGGGTGCGGGCGAATTTTTCCGGGTTCTGCTGGTTGAGCAGCAGCTTGAGGTATTCCTCGCGGCCGTTGTTCTGGTAGGCGGAGCGGGCCTGGATGGCGATCAGGCGTTGCTGTTCGGTGCGGGCGGACTGGAGTTTTTTCTTTTCAGTGTCGAGGCGCTCCAGTTCGCCCTCGCTCTTTTTTAGTTCTTTCTGTAGCTCCTCTACCTGCTTCTCCAGCTTGCCGATGTCGGTTTCGGTGCCGCGCAGGTCTTTCTGCACGCCGGATTTCTCTTCCTGCAGCGCTCCGAGCTTCTTTTTCAGCTCGGCGATGTCCTGGCGCGTGGCGTCCAGTTGCTGCTGGGTTTGCGCGCGCTCGTCGGCAAAGGCCGGGCCGAGCAGGCAGGTCAGGGCTAGGAGGATCAGGGCGCGAAGCATGGAATGGCGATAACCAGGGGATGGAGACCGGCCTAGTATGCCCGCCGCTGGCGCCAAAAAAAACGCCCCATGGGGGCGTTTGTCTGGAAATCCGGGCTCTTGGGGCCGCTTTGCGGCCCAGGGG
>NZ_JBMDIJ010000044.1:0-51513 GCF_057808595.1 Pseudomonas sp. FG98
AGATCCTGTGGCTTGCCGAGGCCCCTGTGGGAGTCGGCTTGCCGACGATGAGGTCGGACCGGGCAACCTCTTTGTCTTGACCGGCCTCATCGCTGGCAATGCCAGCTCCCACAGGGTCTGTGCTGGACACAGATCCTGTGGCTTGCCGAGATCCCTGTGGGAGTCGGCGTTGCCGACGATGAGGCCTAGGCGCCTTGCACCTGCAACGCCCGTGGCCGCCCGCTGCGCTGCTCATCCCCGGCACTGGCCGCCTGCTGCAGCTGGAAGTCGAAAGTCATATCAGCCCTACCTTCGCGGATCACCACCTCACCCACCAGCCCGTCCCGGGTGGCATGGGCGAAGTCGTCCCACAGGTATTGATCCCCCGACAAATTGATCTGGGTGGTCAGGTGCCGATACCCCGGCGCCGAGATGAAGAAGTGGATATGCGCCGGCCGTTGCCCGTGGCGGCCGAGCTGGTCGAGGCATTCCTGGGTCGGGCCCTG
This sequence comes from Pseudomonas sp. FG98, assembly GCF_057808595.1. Lineage (NCBI taxonomy): Bacteria > Pseudomonadati > Pseudomonadota > Gammaproteobacteria > Pseudomonadales > Pseudomonadaceae > Pseudomonas > Pseudomonas sp. FG98. The sequence continues at coordinate 486 of NZ_JBMDIJ010000044.1, forward strand.
GGGATTGCAGCCATAGCCACTGGGCACGATGCTGCGCGCGCGATAACGGCCCTCGGTGTCGGTGACGATGCGCCGGCGCAGGTTGTACTCGGACTGGCTCTGGTCGAAGTACGAGTAGTTGCCCTTGGTGTTGGCCTGCCACAGGTCGACGATGGCGCCGGCGATCGGCGCGCCGTCCAGGTCCAGCACCCGGCCTTCGAGGAACAGCGGGGTGGCCTGGCCATCCTCGCTGCCGTCGTCCAGCCGCGCCTCGCCCTCGGACAACGGTGCGCCGGCCACGTACAGTGGCCCTTCGATGGTCCGCGGGGTGCCGCCGACCTGGCCGGCCTCGGCGTCGCGGGCGTCGTGGAGCAGGTCGAGGAAGTGCTCCAGGCCCAGCCCGGCCACCAGCAGCCCGGCTTCGTTCTGCCCGCCAAGACGGTTGAGGTAGTCGACGGCGGTCCAGAACTCGTCGTCGCTGATCTGCAACTCCTCGATCAGCCGCGCGGCGTCCTGCAAGACCCGCAGGACGATGCGCTTCATGCGCGGGTTGCCGTCGTCGTTGCGGTAGCCGGCAGCCTGTTCGAAGAACTGCTGTACCTCGGCCTGTTGGGAAATGGCTACGGTCATGGTGTTTGCCTCTCTTGTTGTGATTGTTCGGGGTTCAACGTCGTATGGGTCTGCACATCTCTGGTGTGGTGCAGCGCGGACCCTGTGGGAGCGGCTTTAGCCGCGAACGGCGGCGTAGCCGTCGTAAAACCTGAGTCCCATGTTTGTCTGACACACCGAGGGCACAGCTTTTATGGCCGCTTCGCGCCCATTCGCGGCTAACAGCCGCTCCCACAGGTACGCGGCGTCCTGTCGTTTCGTGGGTTAGATATCCATGGTCAACGTCGGGTAGCGCTTTGCAGGAATTTCTCGGCGTAGATCTGCACCCCGTCCGGGGTCTGTTCGGCGACCCAGCCTTTCACCGCCTCGACCATCGGCGGCGGGCCGCACAGGTACATGTCGAACGGCGTGGCAGCCAGGCGTTCGCGGTCGAAGTGCTCGTGGATATAGCCGCGGCGGCCGTTCCAGTCGGCGCCGGGCTGGCTGATCACCGGGGTGAACTCGAAGCCGGGCAGGCGTTGGCCGAGGGCTTCCAGGCGGGCCATCTCGCACAGGTCGGCCTCCTGGTTGACGCCGTAGAACAACTGGATCGGATAGGCGCAGTCGCCACGCTCGGCAATCTCGTCGAGCATGCCGAGGAAAGCCGACAGCCCGGTGCCACCAGCCACCATCACCAGCGGCCGTTCCACTTGCCGCAGGTAGAAACTGCCCAGCGGCGCCTCCAGCTGCATTTCCATGCCCGGCTTGCACTGCTCGCGGAGGAAATTGCTCATCACCCCGTCCGGCAGCAGGCGGATCAGGAACTGCAACTGGTTGCCGGGGTTGGGCCGGTTGGCGAAGGAGTAGGCGCGCCATTGGTCGGTGCCGGGCACCTGTAGCCGGGCGTACTGGCCGGGCAGGAAGTGCAGGGTGTCCGGCTGCTCGCCGGCATCCAGGTGCAGGATTGCTGTGCTGGCCGAAACCAGCTCGACCCCGGTCACCTGGCTGCGCAGCAGCAACGGCTCGCCGGCATGGCAGTGGCTGGAGTCGTGGTCGAAATAGAAGGTCGCGTCGGACTGCACCCGGGTCTGGCAGGCGAGCACCTTGCGCTCGGCCAGGTCGCGGGCGCTGAGGGCTTCGTCGTCGACGTATTCCTGTTCATAGCGGCCGGCCTCGCAGCGGCCCTGGCAGGTGCCGCAGACGCCTTCGCGGCAGTCCAGCGGCAGGCTGATGCCCTGGCGCAGCGCGGCATCGAGCAGCAGCTCGGCGGGTTTGACGGTGATGAAGAAGGTCTTGCCGTCGGCAAAGCTGAGGGCAACGTTGTGGGTCATGGCGGCGGCCCTCAGAGGTGGTAGAAGTCGAGCACGGAGTCGATGGTGTCGTTGAGCAGCAGCACATGCTTGCGGCGGATGCGGAAGTCCTCGCCGACCTGGCGCAGGCGGTAGGTGGCATGGCCGAAGAAGTTGCCGTGGGCACCCTGGCGGGCGTACAGGGTGTGCCAGGCCACCTTGGCTTCGTACTCGCCGTCACCCAGCTCGCGGACCCGCAGGTTAGTGACCTGGTGCAGGGTGCGGGGCAGTGGCGTGGACGCGGCCGACTTGCCGGTGCGCAGGCGGAACACCCGGTCTTCCAGGCCGGAGCGGTCGGCGTAGTAGATGTACGACAGGCCCTGGTCCGGGTCTTCGACATAGCGGTGCTCGCTGATCCACTGCGGCAGGTGGTACTCGCTGTCGGCGTCGAACAGCTCCAGGTAGGCGTCCCAGTCCTGGGCGTCGCACAGTTCGGCCTTGCGGATCAGGAATTGTTCGATGGCGTAGTGCAGGGCGCTGTTCATGCCTGGACCTCCTTGGGTTGCAAGGCGCGGCGGGCCAGGCCTTCGAGCAGCAGGCGCTGCCAGGTGCCGTGCTGGTTGACGTAGAGCCCTTCGTGGGTGAATTCGCTACCGGTCAGGACCGGACGAATGCCCAGTGCCTCGCTGTTGGCGGTGATGCCGTCGACCCAGCGGTGCTGGCCGCGGGAAATATCGCTCCAGCGCTCAAGGCGCGCCTGGAAGCCGCGCTGCTGCTCGCGGAACTCCACCAGGTCGTCCGGCGTGCCCATGCCCGAGACGTTGAAGAAATCCTCGAACTGGCGGATGCGGTTGCGCCGGTCGGCGGCCGACTCGCCCTTGACCCCGATGCACTGGCTGATCACCTCGGTCTTGTTCCATGCGACCGGGCGGACGATGCGCAACTGCGAGCTGATCTGGTCCATGAAGAACAGGCTGGGGTAGATGTTCAGGTTGCGCAGGCGGTGCATCATCCACTCGGCGCGGACCTGGCCGTATTCCTCCACCAGGCGCGGCATGACGCTGGCATAGCCGGGGCGCACGGTGGGGTTGGGCATGTCGCTGAACAGCAGGCTGTGGCCGTTGTTGAAGCTGAACCAGCCGTCGTCGGTCTCGGCATCGCCGGCGCCGAGCTTGCTGTAGTCGAGGGTGCTGCCAGCGCCGCCTTTTTCCGCGTTGACCTGCTGGCGGTGCTGCACCGTGGACACGTAGTTGTAGTGCACGGTGGACACGTGGTAACCGTCCAGGCCGTTCTCGTTTTGCAGCTTCCAGTTGCCGTCGTAGGTGTAGGCCGACTTGCCCGGCAGCACTTCGAGTTCACCGGTGGGCGACTGGGCGACCATCATGTCGAAGAAGATCCGTGCATCGCCGAGGAAGTCTTCCAGCGAGTCGCTGGCCTGGCTGTCGAGGCTGATGAAGACGAAGCCCTTGTAGCTCTGGATCCGCGCCTTGCGCAGGCCGCGGGTGGCCTTGTCGAAGCCTTCCGGGTACTCGCCGGGGGCCTTGACCTTGACCAGGCGGCCGTCGCTTTTGTAGCACCAGGCATGGAACGGGCAGGTGAAGGTCGACTGGTTGCCCGAACCCTGGCGGGTCAGGGTGGCGCCACGGTGCTGGCAGGCGTTGATCAGCGCATGCAACTCGCCGTTGCCGTCGCGGGTGATGATCATCGGCTGGCGGCCGGCGCGCATGGTCATGAAGTCGTTGGGCTGGGCGATTTCGCTTTCGTGGCAGGCGTAGATCCACTGCTTCTCGAAGATCAGCTCCATCTCCAGGTCGAACAGTTCCGGCTCGGTGAAGATATCGCGGGCGATCCGGTAGACCCCCTCGACGGGGCGGAAATCCAGGCAACCCTGGATGTAGTCTTGCCATTGGCTCAGGCTGCGGGCACTCATCAGGCGGTCCTCGTTGTTGGGATTCTGTGCCGGATTGAAGCGCTGGCGGCGGGGGCGCTCTAGCCACTTAGTGGGCGTTGATCAGCCATTTCTTGCGCCGTTGCAGCCGGCGGATGGGACGAGGACAAATAGCTGCACAAAATGGATAGTGGCGAGGCCATGTCGCCCCGGACAATCGAGGCACGCCACCGCATAGAAGGGAGAGGTCCCATGCACGCTGCCACCCTGGACAACCGCTGCGCCGAACTGGGCCAGGCCCAGCAATGGATGAGCGAGATCTGCGGCCCGCACCAGTTGCGCTCGCGCCACCCCGAGCAGCTCTGCTTCAGCCACCTGGGCACGCGCCTGCCGGCCCTGGGTACGGTGCTCGGGCGCATTGCCTACGGCACGGCGGTGAGTATCGATATCCGCTCTCTCGACGCCTACAGCATCAGCCTGCCGTTGCGCGGCCGCCAGCGCCTGCGCAGTGGCCGGGCCCAGGTGCGTTCCGACGTGGCCTGCGGCCTGGTGGTGTCACCCCAGGAGGCGCACTCGCTGGAGCTGGGCGGCGACTGCGAAAAGCTCCAGGTGGTGATCCGTCGCCAGGCCCTGGAGGAGGTGGCCGAGGCGCTGTTGCAGCGGCCGCTGGGCGAGCCGATCCGCTTTCGCGCGGAGATGGACACCGGGTGTGCGGTGGTGGCGGCCTGGTGGTCGAGCATACGCCAGGTGCTCGACCACTGGCCGCAGATGAGTGCGCTGTATGGCCAGCCACGCCTGGCCCGGGACATGGAGAGCTTGCTGATCCGCGGCCTGCTGCTGGCCCAGCCGAGCAACTACACGGCGGAGCTGGAGCGGGGCGGGCAGGAGCGTTTTCCCGAGTACCTGGTGCGGGCCCGGCAGTTTCTCCACGAGCATGCCCGCGAGGTGTTGCGGCTGGAGGATGTCGAGCAGGTGGCGGGGGTCTCGCGGGAGAAACTCTATGATGCGTTTCGTCGTCATCATGGGTTGACGCCGATGGCCTATCTCAAGCATCACCGGCTCAGCGCAGCACGCAGTGCCCTGTTGAATTGCGGCGCCTCGGCCAGCGTCTCCAGCGTGGCGCTGGAGTGGGGGTTCGGGCATCTGGGGCGGTTTGCCAGTGACTATCGCAAGGTGTTTGGCGAGTCGCCGTCGGCTACTTTGGCGCGGGTGCGGTGAGGTATCGACAGACTGCTGTGCAGACACCGTGGGAGCGAGCTTGTCGGAGCGCCGAACCGTCGCGAAGGGCCGCGTTGCGGCCCCAAAACCATCCAGCACACATCCTTGGGGACCGCTGTGCGGTCCTTCGCGAGCAAGCTCGCTCCCACGAGTCCATTGTCAAGCAGCCGCCGTCTCAAGAAGCCCGAAACCGCCGCGTCGCCGACGGCAATTCCCCATACCGCCGCTTGTACTCCTGGGCAAACCGCCCCAAATGGGCAAAGCCCCATTTGAACGCCACATCGGTCACCGACGCCTGCTCGTTACGGGTCAGTTCCTCGTGCACCTGCTCCAGGCGCAGTTCGCGCAGGTAGGCCATCGGGCTGGTGTTGCGGAAGCTGCGGAAACCGGCGAACAGGGTACGCACGCTGACCCCGGCCTGCTCGGCCAGCGATTCGACGCTGAGTGGCTCGTGCAGGTGTTCGCGGATATAGGCCTCGGTGCGCTTGATGAAGTACGGCGAGATGTTCTTTTCCGCCGGGCGGTCGAGGTTGTCCAGGGCGCTATGGGGCTGCCCATACAGCAGTGAATTGAGCAGCGCCGATTCGAACTGCTTGAGCACCAGCGGCTGGTGCAACGGGTGCTCGGCGCTGCCGAGGGCATTGACCAGGGTGTTGAGCAACTGCAGGAAGTAGGCGGCGCCGGCCCGGGAGAAGTCCAGGCGCGGGTCGAACTGCGGCAGGCGCTGGCTGGCCTGGGGGATGTGCTGGCGGCAGTGGTAGGCCATGTCGGCCTGCTCGATGCGCAAGGTCAGTTGCGGCGCGCCGGCCTGCCAGCGCATGCGCGCGGGCAGGGTGGGCGATAGCAGCGACGCCACATGGGGCGACGAGTCGAATTCGACACCCTCGCAGCGGATGTTCGCGCCGCCGTGGATGGGAATCTGGATCAGGTAGAAATCCTCCAGCCGCCCGGGGTCGATATCCACCTCGGTGGCGTATTCCAGGCGGCCCAGCGACAGGCCGCCGCGCGCCACATGGTGCATGCTCGCCGCCACCGTTTCGCCGCTGCGCACGGCGGTCAGGTCATGAGGCTTGAAGATCCGCCCGACACTGCTGCGCACGCTGTCGAGGTCGTAATGCAGGAACAACAGGTTCTGCTCGGCGAAAAGTTCCAGTTCGCTGAAGCACGCACCGCTCACAAGGCTTGGTTCGTTGGAGATCATTGTCACCTCTCGTTACACAGGCGATCAGGGCTGCACCGTTCTGGCCCGGGGTGACTGCAGTTGGCGGATGGCCGCTGCAGTATCCGGATAACGCCAGGGCGGCAGTGTGATCCTTGGTGCCGATCACCGTCGGCTTGCCTGTAACAGAGCAAGGAACAGACCAATCTGTATGTTGATCGTCTGGCACTTGCCGAAAAGAAGAAGGGCCGCAAAGCGGCCCTGGTGACGAGAGAGGAGCAGAAAGCTTCAGAAATCGACCGAAGCGCTCACCGAAAGCGTGCGTGGCGCGCCCAGTACCAGGTAGTTCGACCCCGGATAGCCGCCGGTGGAAGCCCAGTAGTCGCGACCGGCCACGTTATCCAGGCGCGCCCGCAGGGTCACATCCTTGTCGTCGACCTTGAAGCCATAGCGCGCACCGAGGTCCAGGCGGGTCCAGGACGGGATGTCGAGGTTGTTGTCGTTGTTGACGTACTGACGGCTGGTGTAGACCACGCGGCTGGTCAGGGTCAGGCCATCGATGCCTGGCACATCCCACTCGCCGCCGATATTGGCCTGGGTCCTGGGTACGCCGATCGGTTCGTTGCCATCGTTTTCGCCGTTCTGGGTCTTGGTCAGTTCGGCATCCAGCAGCGTTACCCCGCCCAGCAGGCGGACACCCTGCATCGGCTCGCCGAACAGTGACAACTCGACGCCCCGGTTACGTTGCTCGCCGCCGTCCTTGAACACCTGGTCCTCGACGATGCCCACCGGCTTGCGCGTCTCGAACACCGCAAGGCTGCCGCCGAGGCCGCCACCGTCGTACTTCAGGCCGATCTCGGTCTGCTTGGCGACGTAGGGGGCCAGCGATGCGCCGGCGTTGAGTACGGGGGCCGTCGAGCCGTCAGGCAGGGTGGTGGTGGCGCCGGCGGTATCGCCCTTGGTCAGGCCTTCGATGTAGTTGGCATACACCGAGAACTGCTCGTTGAGCTGATACACCACACCGGCGACCGGGGTGGTTTCGTAGCGGTTGTACTTCGAGGTCTTGTCGCCGGTGTTGTAGTCGTAGCCGGTCACGTCCATGCCCTGGCGGCGGGCGCCCAGGGTGACCAGCAACTGGTCGTCGAAGAAGCCCAGGGTGTCGGCGATGGCGAGACTTTGCGTGTGGGTCCGGGCGGTGATGTGCGGGTCGGACATGGAGCCGCTGAAGCTGACGTTGTCCGGCTTGGCAACATCGACAGGATCGTAGAGATCGCCGGCGAATCCGCTGAAGTTACCGGCCCAGGCGTTGCGGTCCTTGGTGTCGTACATCGACCCGGAAACCACCCACTGATGGGAAACCGGACCGGTCTGCAGGTCGAAGCGCATGCCCACTTCGCCGGTGGTCACGGTTTCTTCGCGGTAGTTGTCGAAGCGGCTCGAACTGGTCACGCCCGCGCCGTTGGAGGAGGGGTTGGCCAGCACGTTCTTTTCCTCGCCCTTGCGCATGCCGATGGCTGCCCAGGTGGTCACGGCGTCCGACAGGTCGTATTCCGCGCGGAAGGTGCCAAAGGTCTGCTTCTCTTTCGAGTAGGTCCAGGATTGGCCGTAGTTCTTGTCCGCATCCGGCGCGCTGGGCACCGCGCCGGTCGGGGTGACGCTCGGCAGCGGGTTGTCGATGAAGTGGTACTGGTGGCCGATATCGGCAGACAGGCGCAGGCGATCGCCCTGGTAATCGAGGCCGAGGGCGAACATGTCCAGGTTGCGATCCTGGTCGTCCACCGAGGTTTCGCCGCCGCGCTTGGCCGCGTTGACCCGCACGCCGAAGCGGTCTTCCTCGCCAAAACGGCGTGCCACATCCGCCGCGACGGTACCGAAGCCGTTGTTTTCCGCACCCACGGTCAGTCGGGTGAGTGGCTCGTTCGGCGCACGCTTGGGCAGGATGTTGATCGCCCCGCCGATCCCGGTGCCGCCTGGTGCTGCGCCATTGAGGAAGGCGCTGGCGCCGCGGAATACTTCCACCCGCTCGATGAACTCGGAGGCCACGTACTGACGGGGCAGCAGTCCGTACAGGCCGTTGTAGGCGATGTCATCGGAGAACAGCGGGAAGCCGCGCATCATGTACAGCTCCTGGAAGTTGCCGAAGCCACGGGCGATGCGCACCGACGGGTCGTTCTGCAGGATGTCCGCGACGCTGTGGGCCTGCTGGTCCTGGATCAGCTGGTTGGTGTAGGAGGTGGAGGTGAACGGCGTCTCCATGTAGTCCTTGTTGCCCAGGATCCCGACCCGCCCGCCACGGGCCACCTGGCCGCCCTCGTACTCCGGCGTCAGGCCGTCCCGCGAGGCGTCGGCGCTGGCCGAGATCGAGGTCTGCTGCAATTCCAGCACGGTACCCTGGTCGCTGGCGGACCCAGTCGGTTGCGCCTCCTGCGCCGGCACAGGCGAGGGCGTTTGCGCCACGGCAAGCGGAGAAGCGAAGCTCGCGATCAGGCCGATGGGTAGCCAGACGGACTTCAAGGTGTTGTTGCGGGGAAAGTTGGGCATGTGCGGGCCTGCTGGATGGTGATAGGAGCGTCTTGGGCCAAAGGAGCTTGGCCGGAGAAGCATGGCCAAACAGTAGCATGATAGCGAACAAGAATGATTCGCTATATGTTTTATGGTCTTCCCCGACGAAGGGCTGTCGGCGAGGGCGCAGGCTGGAAGTGCGACCAGGCAGCGTCGAAGCTCGGTTCCTTTGCTCGTTGCAAAGCTTTGTCACAACCCTATAATTGCGATCAATTCTTATCCGCACTTTCCACTCAGGAACATCCAGGTGTCCTACACGCCGCCGCCCGCATCCTCTCCCGGTGAAGACATGCACGCCCTGTATCGCGACCACAGCCAATGGTTGCAGGGCTGGATCCGTCGGCGCCTGGGGGATGCCGAGCATGCCGCCGATATCACCCAGGACACCTTCCTGCGCCTGATCAGCAGCGCGTTGCGCCAGCCCCTGGCGGAGCCCCGCAGCTTCCTGGCCACGGTGGCGCGGCGGGTGATGATCGACCAGTTGCGTCGGCGCAACCTGGAGCAGGCGTACCTGGAATTCCTCGCCAGCCAGCCGTTGCTCGAGGAGTGTTCGCCCGAGCAACGCCTGCTGATGCTGGAAACCTTGATGCAACTGAACACCATGCTCGATGGACTGGGTCGCAACGTGCGCGACACCTTCCTCTACGTGCAACTGGATGGTCTGACCTATCCGGAGGTGGCACAGCGTCTCGGCGTGTCGGTCAGTTCGGTAACCAAGTACATGGCCAAGGCGACGGAGCGCTGCCTGTTGTTCGCCTTCGATGCGCAGCTATGAACCCTTCGGCGCAACGCCAGGCCCTGCGCGAGGCGGCGCAGTGGCATGCGCGTTTTCACGGCGCCCCTGACTGCGCTGAAACCCGCAGGCAGTGGCAAGCCTGGCTCGACCAATCCCCGGTGCACGGCTGGGCCTGGTCGCGTCTGCAGCAGTTACAGGCCGGTCTGCTTGGCGTACCCGGTCCGCTGGCGCGCCACGCCCTCGCAGCAGGGCAGATCGAGCCTGGACGGCGTAGCGTGCTCAAGGGGCTGGTGCTCGGTCTAGGCGTGGCGGGGGTGGCCTGGACCGGCTACCGCGAGTCGCCGCTGTGGCTGGCCGATATGCGCACGGCCACGGGGGAGCGGCGCAGCCTGACCCTCGACGATGGCACGCTGCTGACCCTCAATACCGCGTCTGCCGTCGATATCCGCTACAGCGTCGAGCAGCGCCTGATCGTCCTGGTCGAGGGTGAGATCGCCGTCGTCAGCGGCCACGACCCGCGCCCGCTGCGGGTACGCACGGTGCATGGCGACATGCGCGCCCTGGGCACCCAGTTCACCGTGCGCCTGCATGCCGAACGCACCGAGCTGAGCGTGATCGAGCATGCCGTTGCGGTGCGCAATGCGGCTAGCGATCGTGAGGTGCGGGTCGACGCCGGAATGGCCCTGGCCTTCGACAATGACACGCTGGCCGCGCCGCATCCGGCCGACCTGTCCCGCACGGCATGGCGCGAGGGGCAACTGGTGCTCGACGGTTGGCCGTTGCGCCGCGCCCTGGAGGAACTCCAGCGCTACCGTCCGGGCGTGTTGAGTTGCAGCGACGACGTGGCCGGGCTGCGCCTGGCAGGGGTGTATCCGCTGGACGACACCGACCGCGCCCTGGCGGCGATTGCCCAAGCGCTGAAGCTCAAGGTCAATAGCTGGACGCGCTTCTGGGTCAGGCTCACCCCGGCCGGCTGAAGCACCGCGTGAAAAAAAGTCAGTGGCGCATTGTCGGATTGGCCGTTCTCGTTCGAGCTCTCCTGAAAACCGCCCAAACAGGCATTTGAAGGAGCTGTCATGCCTAGAACGACAATCTGCCCACTCCCACGCCGAAAACACCTCACGCCGCTGCTGCTCGGCAGCGCCATCGTCCTGCATGGCGCGCTGCTGGCGCCGCTGTGGGCGCCGTACGCCCAGGCCCATGCCGAGCAGGCCGGTCGCGTCTACGACATCGCCCCCGGCACCCTGGTGATGACCTTGAACCGTTTTGCCCGCGAGTCCGGGGTGCTGCTGTCGTTCGACGCGGCGCTGACCGAGGGCCGGTACAGCCGCGGCTTGCAAGGCCGCTTCAGCGTCGAACAGGGCTTTGCCCAACTGTTGGCCGACAGTGGACTGGAGGCCATGCAGGCAGGCGACAACTGGGTGATCGCGCCCCGCACCGAGGCCGGTTCGACGCTGCAACTGGGCGCTACCAGCATTACCGGTGAGAGCCTGGGCATGACCACCGAAGGAACCGGCTCCTACACCACGGGCCTCACCAGCACGGCAACACGCCTGGGGCTGTCGCTGCGTGAAACACCGCAGTCCGTCAGCGTCGTCAGCCGGCAACAGATGGACGATCAGAACATGCAGTCCCTGGAGGACGTTGCCAAGGCAGCCACAGGGATCAGCACGGTCAAGGGGTTCGGTACGGAGCGACCGCTTTACTACTCGCGAGGATTCCTGGTCGACGACCTGCAGTTCGATGGCTTGCCGAGCAGCGTCACGGAAAGCTTTTCGATGGACGTCATGTCCGTGAACAACATGGCCATGTATGACCGGGTGGAGATTGTTCGAGGCGCGAACGGCCTGATGCAGGGCGCCGGTAATCCGTCTGCGGCGATCAACATGGTGCGCAAGCGACCGACCCGTGATTACCAGCTCAAGGCGGAAATAGGCGCCGGGTCGTGGGACAACTACCGCACCCAGCTCGACGTCGGCGGCCCGCTGAACGCAGAGGGCACCCTGCGTGGCCGAACGGTGCTGATGTACAACAACCGCAATAGCTACCAGGACTACGCTGACAAGGATAACCAGCTGTTCTACGCCATCGGCGAAGCCGATCTCAGTGACGCCACCACGGTGACGCTGGGGGCGTCGTTCCAGAAGGACAATAACGGCGGATACGACTGGGGCGGTTTGCCGACCCACCTGGATGGCAGCCCTTACAACTTCTCGCGTTCCACATCGTTCGCTGGAAAGTGGGCCTACCTGGACAAGATCAACCGCAACCTGTTCGCCGATATCAAGCACAGCTTCAACGAGGACTGGAACCTCACCGTCGCCACCAACCTGATCTGGTCCAATGCCGACTTTCTTGCCCAGGTCGGCTATCACACCTACGCCACTGATTCGACCCTGCAGTACTGGCCCAACAGCGCCCGTTACGATGACGAGCAGATCAATCTCGATGCCGCGCTCAACGGCGCATTCACCCTGTTCGGGCAGAAACATGAACTGGTGATCGGCACGAACATGCGGCGCGACCGGCTGCAGTACGTCACCGGTTCGGCCAGCGTGAACCCTACGGTCGACATTCTCGACTTCGACACCTCGACATTCCCGAAACCGCAGATAGTCGGCGCCCTGACGCCCAGCCGGCATGTGCGCAAGGACAAGGGAATCTACGCCGCCACTCGCCTCAACCCGCGGGATGACCTGCACGTCATTCTCGGCAGCCGCTTGAGCTGGGTCGACTACGACACTCAAGGCCCGTGGGAGACCGACCGCTTCAAGGAAAACCGCAAGGTGATTCCCTACGGCGGCGTCGTCTATGACGTCAATGACAACACCTCGGTCTACGCCAGCTACACCGAGATCTACAAGATGCAAAGCAACTACAGCGTCGACAACAAGCTGCTGGAGCCGACGACGGGCAGCAACTACGAAGTCGGTGTGAAAAACGAGCTGTTCGACGGCAGGTTGAATACGGCCCTGGCGCTCTTCCAGGTGGACCAGAGCGGACTGCCCCAGGTGGTTCCCGAGGCTGGACGCGTATGCGGGCCAGCGCGCAACGCGCGCTGCTATGTCGAGGGTGCCAAGGTGCGAAACCGCGGGTTCGATGCCGAGGTTTCCGGCGAGCTGACGCCTGGTTGGAATGCTTCGATGGGGTACACCTACAGTCATCCGAAATACGTGGCAGGGACGAAAAAGGGGGACACCTACGGCACGGAGAATTCGCCGCAGCGACTGTTCAAGGCCGCCACCACCTACCAGTTGCCAGGCGAGCTGGAGCAATGGCGAGTGGGTACCAGCTTCTACCATCAGAGCAAGCTGTACCTGAACAATCTCTCGCAGAGCGCCTACAACCTGGTAGACCTGAACGCCAACTACCGAATCGATCGGAACCTGAGCGTGCAGTTGAACCTCAACAACGTTTTTGACGAGAAGTACTACACGGCGATTTTCAGTGAGGACACCGGAAACTATTACGGCGAACCACGCAATTTCGCTGTCACCCTGCGTTATCAGAACTAGTCAGCGACGGCTTTGGGGTGGCCTCGACGGACGTCTGTCCATCGCCTCAGACGCTGGCAGCCGCCCCCTTGCGCAGGGCTTGCGGCGCTTTGCCAAAGGCCCTGAGGAACGCCTGGCGCAGGCGTTCACGGTCGCCGAAGCCGGTTTCGTGGGCGATCACTTCCAGCGGGTGGTGACTGGTTTCCAGCAGCACCCGCGCGGCTTCCACCCTGAGCTTCTCGACGCCTTTGGCCGGGGTTTCGCCGGTCTGCTCGCGAAACACCCGGCTGAATTGCCGCGGGCTGAGCCGCGCCACCTCGGCCAGTGCTTCTACCGACAGGTTGCTGCGCAGGTTCTCGCGGGCGTAGGCCAGGGCCAGTTGTATCCGGTCGGAGCGGGGCTCCAGCGCCAGCAGCGCCGAGCATTGCGGGTGCTCGCCGCTGCGCCGTTCGGACATCACCAGCTTGTGCGCGACCTGGCGTGCCAGGTCGCGGCCCAGGTCGTTTTCGACCATCGCCAGTGCCATGTCGGTGCCGGCGCTCATGCCGGCCCCGGTCCAGACCTGGCCATCGACAACGAACAGGCGGTTATCCTCCAGCGCGATATCCGGGTAGCGCTTGTTGAACGCTGGCGCGTGCAGCCAATGGGTGGTGGCGCGACGGCCGGCCAGCAGGCCCGCTTCGGCCAGCACGAAGATGCCGGTGCACAGCGCCGCCACGCGGCGGGAGTCCGCGGCCGCCTTGGCCAGGCAGTGCAGCAGGCCTGGCGGGGGCGTTTCCACCTCAAGGAAACCGCTAATGATCAGTGTGTCGTAAGCACCGGACTGCATGGGCTGGGTCTCGACGGCAAACCCCTCGGATGACATCACCAGCCCGCCGCTCTGCGACACCAGGGAAAAGCGATAGGCCGCCTCGCCGCGCAGCAGGTTGGCGCATTCGAACACCGAGCCCAGCGACAGGCACATCGACTGGAAATGAGGATGGACGATCAGCGCAACGTGGTGCATGGCAAAGGCTCCGGTGGATAGGCGCGTGATTGTTCGCTCAACCGGCGTGGTTGGCAAATCCGCTGTACAGGGCAGGTGCCGCCTGGCCGAAATCATGGCGTATTTGACATTGTTGCCGCTTATCCCGGGGCCTAGCATTCACGCCAGGCAAGACGCAGGGACCAGGCCGCATGTGCCTGCCTTGTTGCAACCCCTTTGACGACACATCCTCCGGAGAACAGCCCCATGAACCTGCTGATGGTTTTGACTTCGCACGACTCACTGGGCAATACCGGTGAAAAGACCGGCTTCTGGCTGGAAGAGTTCGCTGCTCCCTACTACGTGCTGATCGACGCTGGCGCCAAGGTTACCGTGGCCTCGCCGGCCGGCGGCCAGCCGCCCCTCGACCCGAAGAGCGAACTGCCCGACTTCCAGACCGACATGACCCGGCGCTTCAACGCCGACAGCGCCGCGCAACAGGTGCTGGCCAACAGTGTGCGCCTGGATACGCTCACCGTGGATCAGTTCGATGGCGTCTTCTACCCCGGTGGCCATGGTCCGTTGTGGGACCTGGCCGAGTCGCCGGTGTCGATTGCCCTGATCGAAGCCTTCGAGCGTGCCGGCAAACCGATTGCCTTCGTCTGCCACGCCCCTGGCGTGCTGCGCCATGTGCGTGCCGCCGATGGTTCGCCGCTGGTTCAGGGCCGGCGGGTGACCGGCTTCAGCAACAGCGAGGAAGCCGCGGTGCAACTGACCGATGTGGTGCCGTTCCTGATCGAAGACGAGTTCAAGGCCCTCGGTGCGCAGTACGAGAAAACTGCGGACTGGAACCCCCTCACCGTGGTCGACGGACACCTGATCACCGGGCAGAACCCGGCCAGCTCCGAAGGCGTTGCCCAAGCCCTGTTGCAGCAGTTGGGCTAGGTCTTCTCCATCAGCACTCATTCGAAGGAATTGCATATGCCGCAACAACCGACCATCAACCGCCGCCTGGTCCTCGCTTCGCGCCCCCACGGCGCGCCGACCGAGGCCAATTTCCGCCTTGAAGAGACCCCGGTGCCGCAGCCCGGCCCTGGCCAGGTGCTGCTGCGCACGGTGTACCAGTCGCTCGATCCCTACATGCGTGGCCGCATGAGTGACGCGCCGTCCTACGCGCCGCCTGTGGCACTGGGCGGGGTGATGGTGGCTGGCACTGTCAGCCGCGTCGTGACCTCCCATCACCCCGACTACGCCGTGGGCGACTGGGTGCTTTCGCAAAACGGCTGGCAGGACTACGCCGTGGCGGACGCCAGCGGCCTGATGAACCTGGGCGCCGCGCCGCAGCACCCGTCCTACGCCCTGGGCGTGCTGGGCATGCCCGGCTTCACCGCCTACATGGGCCTGCTCGACATCGGCCAGCCGCAAGCCGGGGAAACCCTGGTGGTGGCCGCGGCCACCGGGCCGGTGGGGGCGACCGTCGGGCAGATCGGCAAGATCAAGGGCTGCCGCGTGGTAGGTGTGGCCGGTGGTGCCGAGAAGTGCCGCCATGCGCTCGAGGTGCTGGGCTTCGATGCCTGCCTCGATCACCATGCGCCCGACTTCGCCGAGCAGTTGGCCCAGGCCTGCCCGCAGGGGATCGACGTGTACTACGAAAACGTCGGCGGCAAGGTGTTCGACGCAGTGTTCCCGCTGCTCAACGCCAAGGCGCGGGTGCCGGTGTGCGGGATCATCGCCCATTACAACGACACCGCCTTGCCGGCCGGTCCCGACCGCCTGCCGCAACTGATGGGCACCCTGCTGCGCAAGCGCATCCGCATGCAGGGCTTCATCATCTTCGACGACTACGGCCAGCACTTTCCTGCGTTCCTTCAGCAGATGTCGCAATGGCTCGCCGAGGGCCGAATTCATTACCGCGAGGAGCTGGTCGATGGCCTGGAGCATGCGCCGCAGGCGTTTATCGGCCTGCTGCGGGGGGAGAACTTCGGCAAGCTGGTGATCCGTGTCGGTAGCGATGAATTGGAGGGTGTGTAAATGACTGAGTCGATCGTGGTGGTAGCGGTACTCAAGGCCCATGAGGGCCAGGCCGAAGCCCTGGAAAAAGTGCTGCGCGCCTGCGTGGAACCGTCGAACGCGGAGGCCGGTTGCCTGGCCTATGCCCTGCACCGTAGCCAGGATGAGCCGGGTCGCTTTGTATTTGTCGAACGCTGGGCCGACATGGCGGCCATCGAGTTGCATCGGCAGATGCCGCATTACCTGGCGATGGCGCAGCAGGCCGAAGGCCTGGTGAGCGAGCGCCAGGTGCATCTGCTGGACGATATCAGCCACCTGTGACCCGGCAGGCCTGGACTGTCGATCGTGGATCAGCCCTGGTGGGACGGTCCTTTCAACTCGACCTGGTTGCCATCGGGGTCGAAGCAGTAGATCGACAGTCCTTCGCCCTCGGCACCATATCGGCTGGCTGCCTTTTCCGCCTTGACCCCGGCCGCGTGCAGAAAGGCAAGAATGCGTTCTTCATCGAACGGCGCAATGCGCAGGCAGAAGTGGTCGAGGTTGCGGTGCCCGGGATCGGCCAGGCCACCCCCCTGAAGCCCCAGCGGACCTCGCGCATCCACCAGGTCGATCATCGCTGTGCCCGCGCCCAGGTGGATCATGCCGAGGTCGTCGCGGCGTTTCCTGATTGGGCACCCCAGGGTCCGGGTATAGAAGTCCAGGCTGGCCTGCATGTCTTCGACACGCAGGACGATGTGATCCAGGTGCACGATTTCAAACGGGTTCATGGCTGTCTCCTGCTGGAGATCAACAGATCTCGGTGTCGGCTGGTTTGAACTGCGCTTGTCTGCCAGCTTACGGCGGATTCTTGCATGTATCGCTGAACAATCAGGGACGATAGGACAAATTTGCGAAGCCTCAAGCGGGAAGTTTGACTGAATCGGTTCGAAGTGCATGAGTTCGTCGGGTCGAGCCTGCGCGGACCCAAGCACTGGAACTCGCTCGGCGCGACTCAAATACGGGTCGATGTGTGCTGCAACACCACATTGACCCCCTCCAGCGTGGTAAAGGAAATGTCCTTGGCGGTGAGCAGAAAGTCGCTCATATACGCCACCTCAAGCATGTCACTGCGTACCGCCGCATACAGCGTGGCCTGCAACCCTTGCTCGCCCAGGCGCCTGGCAAGTACATAGCCGCGCGAGGTGTATTCATGCACCGCCCAGTTCGGCAGGCTGCACACCCCTCGGCCGCTGGCCACCAGTTGCATCATCATCACGGTCATTTCCGCGGTGCGGACCTGGGCCGGTTCGATATCGGCCGGGTCGAGGAAGCGGGTGAAGATGTCCAGGCGGTCGCGCTCGATCGGGTAGGTGATCAGGGTCTGGCTGGCGAGGTCGGCAGGTTCCAGCCAGGGCTTTTCGCGCAGGGCATGGTGCTTGTCGATGGCCAGCAGGGCCTCGTATTCGAACAGCGGTACGTAGGTGATCCCCGGCAGTTGCACCGGGTCGGAGGTCACCACCAGGTCGAGGTCGCCGCGCTCCAGGGCCGGCAGCGGGGCGAACGCCAGGCCCGAGGCCAGGTCCAGTTCGACCTCCGGCCAGTTTCCGCGAAATTCGTCGAGGGAGGGCATCAGCCACTGGTAGCAACTGTGGCACTCGATGGCGATATGCAGCCGGTCGGCGCTGCCGCCCGCCAGTTTGTTCAGGTTGCGTTCCGTCGTGCGGATCAGCGGCAGTACCTGGTCGGCCAGTTGCAGCAGCTTGAGCCCGGCAGTGGTGAAACGCACCGGCTTGGACTTGCGCACGAACACCGGCATGCCAAGGCGATGCTCCAGTTCGCGGAACTGATGGGACAGCGCCGACTGGGTCAGGTGCAGGCGTTGCGCGGCGTCCGGCAGGCTGTCCGTTTCCCGCAGGGCGTGGAGGGTGCGCAGGTGTCTCAAATCGATCATGGGAAGAGGGCAAGCACTCAAACTGCGGCAGGCGCGGCGAGGTTGCAATATTGTCCTTTGAAATACAGCAAGGGTTGCGTGGTCGCAGGTTCCTGGGGGTTCAGCGCTTTCACTTCGCCAATCACGATCAGGTGATCGCCGGCAGCGTGCTCGGCGTGGATCTCGCAATCCAGCCA
The DNA here is from genome assembly GCF_057808595.1 of Pseudomonas sp. FG98. NCBI lineage: Bacteria > Pseudomonadati > Pseudomonadota > Gammaproteobacteria > Pseudomonadales > Pseudomonadaceae > Pseudomonas > Pseudomonas sp. FG98. Next base: position 18,479 of record NZ_JBMDIJ010000044.1, read on the forward strand.
ATGCAGGCTGCCGGCAATGACCGGATTGCCCAGGGGCGAAGTGTGCCAATGGACCCCCTGCCACTTGTCCGTGCCGCGCCGGGCGAACTGGTTGGAAATACCGACCTGTCCGCCCGAAAGGATGTTGACCGCGAACCGACCCGCCTGGCGGATGGCCGGGTAGCTGGCCGAACTGCACATCACGCTGAACGACACCAGCGGCGGGTTCACCGACACGCTGTAGAACGACTGGCAGGTGAAACCGACCGGCTGGCCATCGATCAGCGAGGTGATCACCGTGATACCGGACGCGTAGTGCCCGAGCGCTTCGCGAAAGCGCGATGGCTCGATGGCCGTGCTGGAAAGTGGCATGTGAGGTCCTGAGGTCTTCAATTGGCCGCGAGTTCTCGGCGGACGATTTCCGCGCCGGCACTCAAGGCTTTCAGCTTGCCGCTGGCAACCCGGCGGGGCAGGGGGGCCATGCCGCAGTTGGTGCAGGGGTAGAGCTTGTCGGCATCGACGAACTGCAGAGCCTTGCGCAGGGTGTTGGCCACTTCCTCGGGCGTCTCGATAGCGTGGTTCGCCACGTCGATGGCGCCGACCATCACTTTCTTGCCGCGGATCAATTCGATCAGGTCCATGGGCACGTGGGAGTTGTGGCACTCCAGCGAGATGATATCGATGCTGGATTGCTGCAACTTGGGGAAGGCCTCTTCGTATTGCCGCCATTCCGACCCCAGGGTCTTCTTCCAGTCGGTGTTGGCCTTGATCCCATAGCCGTAGCAGATATGCACGGCGGTTTCGCACTTGAGGCCTTCGATGGCTCGTTCCAGGGTGGCAACGCCCCAGTCATTCAATTCATCGAAGAACACATTGAAGGCGGGTTCATCGAACTGAATGATATCGACGCCGGCCGCCTCCAGTTCCCTGGCTTCCTCGTTGAGGATCTTGGCGAATTCCCGTGCCAGTTTTTCGCGGCTTTTGTAGTGGCTGTCGTACAGCGTATCGATCATGGTCATCGGGCCGGGCAGGGCCCATTTGATCGGCTGGTCGGTTTGCTGGCGCAGGAATTTGGCATCCTCGACGAACACCGGTTTTTGCCGGGCCACGGCGCCCACTACCGTCGGCACGCTGGCATCGTAGCGATCACGGATCCTGACGGTTTCCCGCTTTTCGAAATCGACACCGCTCAGATGTTCGATGAAGGTGGTCACGAAGTGTTGGCGGGTCTGTTCGCCATCACTGACGATATCGATGCCGGCCTGTTGCTGTTCTTGCAAGGACAAGCGCAGCGCATCCTGCTTGCCGTCGATAAGCTCCTGGTCTTGCAGTTTCCAGGGGGACCAGAGGGTTTCCGGCTGGGCGAGCCAGGACGGCTTCGGCAAACTTCCGGCAGTCGAAGTGGGTAACAGCTTTTTCACGAAGGCATACCTTGTATTTTCTGGTTGATCAGGCGGCGTAGCGGGCAGACCACTGCTCAAGAAACGCGTGGTGCGGCTTGATGAAGTGTTCCTCGACGAACTTTCCTTGCTCGATCGCCAGCCGACTGCGTTCCTCGCGGTCATAGACGATGCGGGTCAGCGAGTAGTCCTGATGCTGCAGGCTGGGCTGGTAGGACTTGCCCGCCCCGGAATTGGCGTTGTAGATCTCGGGCCGGTAGATCTTCTGGAAGGTATCCATGGTGCTGATGGTGCTGATCAGCTCCAGGTTGCTGTAGTCACTCAGCAAATCGCCGGAGAAATAGAACGCCAACGGCGCCACGCTGTTTGGCGGCATGAAGTAGCGAACTTTCAGGCCCATCTTCGCGAAATACTCGTCGGTCAGGGAGTATTCATCCTGCTGGTATTCGAAGCCCAATACCGGGTGCTGGTTTTCCGTCCGGTGATAGGTCTTGCTGCTGGAGACGCTCAGGCAGATGACCGGTGGTTTGTCGAAGTGCTGTTTATACGTGTTGGAGTTGACGAAGCACTTGAACAACTTGCCATGCAGTTCGCCAAAGTGTTCAGGCGTGCTGAAAGTCGATTGATCCTTGTTGTGTCCCAACAGCAATACGCTGAAATCGTAGTCACGCACGTAGGACGAGAAGTTGTTTCCGACCATGCCGGCGATGCGCTCGCCGGTTTGTTTATCGATGATGCTGGTCTTCAGTATTTCGATCAGGGGCAGGGCGTTGTCGCTGCTCCCGGCATCGATGTCCATTTCGACGGAAATGATTGCCAGTTCGACGCTGTAGCGATCGCCTTTGGGGTTGTCCCAATAGGCCAGGGCATTGAAGCGGTTATCGATCATGCTCAGGGTGTTGCGCAGGTTTTCCTGGCGGCGCGTGCCCCTCGCCAGATTGGCGAAGTTGGTGGTGAGGCGGGTGTTTTCCGCCGGGTGATAGTGTTCGTCGAAGCGAATGCTCTTGATGGAAAACTTGAGGTCGTCATGAGTCATGGTTGGGATTCCGCTCGAATTTCAATAAGCCCTGTAATGGGGCGTATTTTAGGTTTGGCGGTTGCAGCGGCGGAACTGAATTGAATTCACAGGGGCTTTAGTTGTGTTCATGACGTCGATGGCAATCAATCACGCTCCTTGCTCACCAGTTCCCGGGCGTACTGCAACAGCCATTCCCGGGTCGCGGCATCGACGCCGGTCTTCTGTACCTGATGATCGATATCGTTGGAGACCCAGGACAGCGAGGTATGGCTGTTACCGTTGCTGTCCCGGAAGCCATGCATGATGCCGCGGATGCCGTTTATATCGACGTTCTTCTGTTCCCTGATAACGATCTTGCGCATCCCGTAGAAGGTCGTGTCCCAGGTCAATACGTCACCGTCCGGGCAGTTGAAGATGCGAACGAAGCCGGCGTACTGGCTGGTTTTGCGGTTGTACATCCCGTTGGCCACGGTCCCGAGCAGTTGGCAGGCGCTGGTCGCGTCGAGGTCCACGGGTTTGACCATGAGTGACGAGTAATCATTCAGGATCCGGCTCTTATCGAGCGTGCGCTCCATCTGCGCATTCTCGACTTCGTAGACATGCTCCTTGGGATAGGCGACCAGCGTTTCTGCCGCTTTGGCGTTGTAGCGAGGCCGCTCGATCTTCGTGCGGTCGCCATTGGCCGCGTCGAGCTTGCGGATGTACTCGCGCACGGCGCGGCCAAGGTTCTGGGTGCTGCCCTCGGGAAGGTCGTGAATCGAGATTTCGACATAGCCCGTCCTGACTGGCCTGGCCGGTTCGGCCGCGTGCAGGTTCAGGGCGATTGCGGGCAGGGTAATCAGCAGCAACTTCTTCATAAATCCCTCATGATCGGTCGATTGTGGCGTCCACCACGTTTGTATGACGTGTCAGGCTGGGGAATTTTCAGGAGCGCAGAGCATGGGTTTCTACACATCTCAATCAGGCGCAACACGGCCATTGTGCGGCTGTTAGCCGCGATTACGATGGTGGGATCACCGACGCCATCGCGGCGGTCCGGCGTTCCGGTAAACCCGCTCCCACAGGGTCCGCGCCGCTCTTAAGCCTGTTCTCTGCGCGACAGCGCAGCCTGAAAGGCTGGGCGGACTCCCACAGTTCCCGCTAGACGCAGGCCCGCCGCGATGGCGTTGATGAATTCACAGAGGAGAGCGGCAATGGAAAGGAAAATTCGTCTGACGACGACCGACGACTGGCAGCGCTTGAAGCAAGTGCGGCTAGCAGCGTTGCTGGATGCGCCGAAAGCTTTTGGGGTCAGCCACGAAACCGCCAGTCGCTACACGGATGAACAATGGCAGGAGCGGGCGTCATCGAGGGGGACGGCGTTCTGGCTAGCCTTCGTCGAGGGCCGGGCGGTGGGGATGGTCGGTGCGGCACTCGGCGAGGCAGGGCGCTTCAACCTGATCGGCTTGTGGCTGGAACCGGATGCCCGGGGATACGGACTGGCGGCGTGCCTCGTTTCGGCGGTCAAGACGCGGGCGGTGGAGCAGGGCCATGAACAGGTCTTTCTCGATGTCGCGCCGGAGAATCTGCACGCGGTGAGGCTGTACCAGCAGCAGGGCTTCGTCTTCCTGGATGAGTGGGAGGCGCTGGAGAGTCATCCGCAGGTCAAGGTGCGGGGGATGATGTGGGTAGCCCCCTCGCTCCAGGCCGGCCCGTTCAATCAGGCAAATGATTGAGTGGCAGCGGACTCTGCGCCTTGACCGTCTGAATGGCGAAGTTGCTGCGGATATCACTGACCCCGGGCAACTTGAGCAGGGTGCCGGTGAGAAAGCGCTCGTAGCCGCGCAGGTCCGGCACCACCACATGCAGCAGGAAATCCGATTCGCCTGATACCAGAAAAGCCGAGATGACTTCCGGCAGTGCCAGCACCGCTTCACGGAAACGCTCGGCTTCCGTTTCGTGATGGCGCTCGACCTTGATGCCGACGAACACCGTCAGCCCAAGCCCGACCTCATCGGGGTTGAGGCTCGCCCGATAGCCATTGATCACCCCCGCTTCCTCCAGATGACGCACGCGCCGCAGGCAAGGTGAGGCCGACAGGCCGATCTCGTCTGCCAGTTGCACGTTGGTCAGGCGGCCGTCGCGCTGCAGAGCGGCGAGGATGCGGCGATCGTAGGCGTCCAGTTTTGGTTTTGGCATGTTCGACCTTATGGGTTCTGGTTATTGGCAGAATGTGCCAACTATAGGCTTCTTATGGGTCGAATAGGCAAGCACCTGCCCTGGCCTCCGGCCTTAGACTTCTGTTCTGCACTCACTCGACTGGAGTACCGAACGATGGACAACCTCGGCTTGTACTTGCTGGCGCTGGCGATGGTCTATCTGCTGCCAGGCCCCGACATGATCCTGCTGCTGCAAACGGGCGCGCGTCAGGGCCGGGGCGCCGCATTGGCGACGGCCCTGGGGCTGGCCATTGCCCGTAGCTGCCATGTGGCGCTGGCGGGGATGGGCCTGGCGACCTTGTTCAAGGTGGCGCCGTGGACCTTCGATGTGGTGCGGATAGCGGGCGCGGCTTATCTGCTTTGGATGGGCTTGCAGTTGTTCCGGCAGAGCGCGTTGGTTGCGTCGGCTGGCACGGTCGAAGCGTCTCGCGGGGCGTCCTGGAGATCGGCGATCCAGCGCGGTGTGCTGACCAACCTGCTCAACCCCAAGGCCTTGCTGTTCTGCTCGGTGCTGTTGCCGCAGTTCATCACCCCTGGGGCAGCGCCGGTGATGATGCAGTTCGTGATGCTTGGGGTGGTTCTGGTGGCCGTAGGGTTGTTGTTCGACAGCAGCTACGCACTGGCGGGAACCTGGGTTGGCCGATGGCTGGAGCGCAGCCCGACTGCGCAGCGTGTGCAGCAGTGGTTGTTTGGCGGGGTGTTGGTCGGGTTTGCGCTGCGGCTTGCGTTTATGCAGCAGGCGTGAAGGGTGTATGTGGCGGTCAGCTCCGTGTTCAGTGATATCAGCTTTCTCCCTTCATCCTATGGTTATGCCTTACAGGTCTTATACCGGCTTCATGTCTTTCCTCTAAGCTGCTCGCCCTTGGCTATCCAGGTAGGCGCTGGCTTGCCTGCGAAGGCATGGGTATCTACACAACTTGAGCGAAGGCCAGCGCGGTCAAGGTAGGAGCTGCTTTAGCTGCGATGGACCGCGCAGCGGTCCCGAAACCATCCCGCACGAACCCCAGACACAAGCACTGTGTCGGATTCACAGTGGCTGATCTGACGCGTTTCTCCAGGCTCACCGAGCTGACAGGCTTTGGGACCGCTGCGCGGTCCATCGCAGCTAAAGCAGCTCCTACCTGGACCGCGCCGCACTTGCGGTCATGAATGACCATCAGAAAGTTGAAGAAGGACGACAATGAATCTGATCGAAGAAGCCGCCTTGCTGCCGAACGCATGGCAATCACGCATTCTTGGCACCACCGGCGGGGCGAATCTCAAAGTGATCCGGATGGACGAGAAGGGTATTCCCTATGAAGCCCACAGTGAGTTCGATGAGGCCCTTCTGCTTATCGACGGGCAGATGAGCCTTGAGATCGAAGGCGAGGTGATCTCCATGCGACCAGGGGATTTTCATGTTGTCCCGGCCGGAAAACGGCACCGGGTACTCAAAGGCAGTTACGGAACGCTGTTCCTGGTTGTTGCGCAATGACGCTTTTCGATGTCTACCTGCAACGCTGGAACGCGCAACCCGACGGCGACCCTTTCGCAACCCATGCCGGCTACCTGTTGCCAGTGCGCCTCGACGGGCATCCGGGCGGTCGCCCGGCGATGATCAAGATCGCACGGCATATCGACGAGAAGATTGGTGCCCAGGTAATGCGCTGGTGGGGTGGCGACGGGGCTGCCTGCGTCTATGCCTACGACGATGCAGCGGGCGCAATGCTGATGGAGCGCGCCACAGGCTTGGGCGACCTGCTGAACATGGCCATGGAGGGTGAGGATGACCTTGCCACCCGCATCATCTGCCGCACTATCGGCCAACTGCATGCAGCGCGGGGCTTGCCGCCGCCTGAAAAGCTGCTGCCGCTTGAACGCTTTTTCGAGTCACTGCCACCAATGGCCCAACGCGAGGGCGGCCTGATGGCCGAGTGTGCCGTGGTGGCAGGTGAGTTACTGGGCTCACAGCGCGAGCAGGTGGTGCTGCACGGTGACGCGCACCACAGCAACATCCTCGATTTCGGCGAGCGCGGGTGGTTGGCAATCGACCCCAAGCGCGTGACCGGCGAGCGCTGCTACGACTACGTCAACGTACTGTGCAACCCTGATCTGCCGACCTGCGCCGACCCGTTGCGCTTTGCCCGGCAGGTCGAGATCGTCGTCAGTGTCGCCGGGCTGGAGCGGCAGCGCCTGCTCCAGTGGGTGATGGCCCATGCCGCGTTGTCGGCTGCCTGGTTCCTGGAGGATGGAGAGCGGGACAAGGCAGACGGTGAACTGGCTGTGGCACGGCTTGCTCAACAGGCGCTGTTCTAGGCCTGCCACCCTAAGGGCTGGGGCTCAATAGGCTTGAAGTGTGCCAAACAACGTCCGTAGAAAATCGTCGCCAGAAGCGCATTGGGAAAGCAGGTAATGCCCTGACCAGTTGTCCCGACCTGCTGCGAGCGTCAGATTCGAACGTTTGAAATCCGGGTAGATGCTTTCATCCAGACCGACCACAGGCGTGCCATCACGCCTGAAGCCCAATTCTTCAACCAGTCTGTTTTTCAATGCCTCCCAGTCGGCATCAGGTGAGTTGCGGAATTCGATTACCAGATGGTCACTGGCGGATACGTCCAAATGAGCCCTCATGGGCTCTCAGCATCCAGTTTCCACAAATCACTCACCGTGGATCGGGGAATGCCAAGTCTTTCGCCCGTGGCTTTCTGCGATAGCCCCTGTCGCTTGCATGCCAGAACCGCCTCCAGTTTGCGCTGCCGTTCCCGGGTGCGGGTGCTTTGCCCATCGCCAGCGAAATGCTCTGCCAGCAAGGCATTGCCGCCCGCCGCAGTGAAGGCTTCAAGCTCTTGCCGGGTGAGTTCAAGCACCTCGTCGACCGAAGCGTCATCGCGCAGGGAAATGCACAGCGCAAGCAGCGTCACGGGATTGAAGTGCAGCGCTTTGGCCAGTTCATTGAACTTGTTCAGCGTTGGAGAAGACCTGGCGCTTTCCATCAGCCATAGATGCTTGCGGTCGCTGGCGTCGCCCAGATCCTCCTGGGACAGGCTTCTGACTGCCCTGGCCGAGCGCAGTACGGCTGCCAGTTCCTTGTTCAATGGCATAGGTTATTTCCTCATCCAATGGTTATGCCTCACAGGCGTTATACCCGCTTCACGCCGGCTCGTTCTGGCTCGAATAGAGGTAGGCATGATCCAGGTAGGAGCTGGCTTGCCTGCGATGGATCGCGCCAGCGGTCCCGAAACCATCCCGCACGAGCCTCTGGTAAAGCCGTATCGTGGACTCACAGTGTCCGGTCTGCTGCGTTTCTTCAGGGGCATTGGATAGACAGGATTTGGGACCGCTGCGGGGTTTGGACCACGAAAAGAGGAAGGCGAAAAGGGGAAAAATTTGAGTGGCACTTACTTAACCGCTAACCATCTGATTCAAAAGAAAAACCAAGAAGGACTGGCCTGAATCTACGGTGATAGTTGCGAACACACACCAGTAAAGCCAAGGACGCAGCCCCGAATGGATCGTAGCCAGCGATTATGGGAGTGAGCTCACCGACCTCGTCACTGGCAAGCCAGCTCCCCACAGGGCGTGGAATCAGATGACTCAGCCAGACGCTTGCTCCGCTATTCCCCGCATCATCGACTCTGCCAGTGCGTGGGACGCTTCGAGCGTGTGTTGGGTCGCCCAGAGTATTCCGGCCAGATGCTCATTCTTGACCACGTCACAAGCCTGGAGATTGGTTTCATAGGCTGAGCGCAATAACACGACGAGATGGGCCAGCGCTTTGTCGACATCGGCACCGGCGCATACGGCGAACAACGGGGGATGATGGCCTCCACAGGCGGCAAAGCGGGTGTGGAGGGTGACGGCACGGGGTGGATCGGGAACGATCTTTTTCATGGGCACTTCCTTTCGGATTGATCGGAACTGCCAAGCGTTGCTGTCAAACAAACGGGTGGCAGCTGTACGCGGGTTGACAGACCGGACCGAAAGGACCCCGGCGCGCACGAATGCGCCCCACGCACAGCCGCCATGACACATCACCCAGGCGATGGACGCCTGCTGCGAGGGAAATGGGCGTTGCGGGTACTTTCGGTTGCGGTCTGTCAAAACCGGCCGCCAAACCACAGCGACCGGCGAAGACTAGGAGCCGATTTCCAAGTGCGCAACGGCTGAACAGGCGGAAAAGTATGCTTGGGAAATTGCCTACATAAAAGTCGGATATCAGTGAAGGGCTGTAGGCCAATACAGCATTACCCGTACGCTTTTTACGCCACGGCTAACCCCGAATGCACTCCGCAAAAACCGCCTCCCCCAAATAAGCCACATTCAACCTGGTCCAAGGCACCACCCCTTTCTGATCCGCCTGAAAAATCGCCCCCGGCGCCAGCATCACCCCCTTCGCCTGCACCTCCCTTGTCAACACCGCCGTATCCTCGATCCCCGGAAACCGCGCCCACAGATACAGACTCTGCTCCGGCCGACAGAACACCTCCGCCCCCAACCCATCCAGCACCTCCAGCCCCCGCGCCGTGGCCTCGCCAACCCGATCCTGCAACCGCATCAGATGCCGCAAAAAGTGCCCCTCACCGAGAATCACCTCCACCGTGCGCTCACACAGCTCCGAGCAACTGGTGTGCAGCATCATCTTCAGGTCCGCCAACTCATCGATCATCTCTTTGCTCCCGGCGATATACCCGACCCGCAACGCCGCCGAGACCGATTTGGAGAAGCTGCCGATGTACAGCGAACGCCGCAGTTGATCCAGCGCCGCGACCTTGAGCGCCGAGCTGGGCTTGAAGTCGGCGAGGGCGTCGTCTTCCACCAGGATCAGGTCGTGCCGTTCGGCCAGTTGCAGCAGGCGGTGCGCCTTGGCCGGGGAGATGTCCGAGCCAGTGGGGTTGTGGCACACCGACTGGATGAAGAACAGCCGCGGCCGTTCACGGCGCAGCAGGGCTTCGAGGGCGTCGATGTCCGGGCCGTCGGCCAGGCGCGGGACGCTGAGCAGGCGCGCGCCCTGCAGTTGCAGCTTGCCGAACAGCGGGTAGTAGCCGGGGTTTTCCACCAGCACGGCGTCGCCGGGAGCGACGAAGCGGCGGATGATCAGGTCGAGGGCGTGGTTGGCGCCGTGGGTGGTGACGATCTGCCGCGGGTTGGCGCTGATGGCGTAGCTGGCCAGCTTGCGCACCAGGCTTTGCCGCAGGCCGGGGTTGCCGAGGCGGTTGCCGTAGCGGAACAGGTTGCCGGCACCGCTGCGCATGACCTGGCGGGTGAACTTGTCGAGGCGCATGTCCTGTAGCCACGACACCGGGGCGAAGCCTTCACCCAGCGGGGCGATGCCCGGCTCGCGGACGAACTGCTGGCGCATCATCCAGATGGTGTCCATGGCCCGGGTGTAGGGCGGCGCTTCTTCCACCTCGCTGGCCGGCAACAGCACGCAGACGAAGAAGCCCTGGCCGTGGCGTGCTTCCACCAGGCCCTTGGCGGCGAGGGTTTCGTAGGCGGTGATGACGGTGTTCTTCGAGTGACCGTGCAGGCGCATGTATTCGCGCAGCGAGGGCAGCCGATCGCCGGCCTTGAGCACGCCGGCGCGAATCTGCTGTTCCACCGAGTCGGCGACCTGCTGGGCGAAGGTGACACGGGCCATGGGGCGATCTCCTGAGCTGTCCTGGGTACAGTCTGGGTACTGTTGGGCAAAACTGTACCTTTATTGGAGGGCACAGTGGCTGCACATTTAGCACTACGCCGGCGACGCGCTCAAGCCGCCGCCCAACAACAACGACTCCAACGGAGCCCCCATGAGCCTCGACTCCCGCCTGCCCGATTTCCGCAACCTGTCCCCCGAAGCCCGTCTCGATCAACTCGGCCGCCTGTTGAATCTGAGTGGCGACGATGTGCGCCTGCTCGCCGACAACGGCGCGCTGCCGATGGAGATCGCCAACGGCATGATCGAAAACGTCATCGGCAAGTTCGAACTGCCCTATGCCGTGGCCAGCAACTTCCAGGTCAATGGCCGCGATGTGCTGGTGCCGCTGGTGGTGGAAGAGCCGTCGATCGTCGCCGCCGCTTCGTACATGGCCAAGCTGGCCCGGGCCAACGGCGGTTTCATCACCTCCAGCAGTGCCCCGCTGATGCGTGCCCAGGTACAGATCGTCGGCGTGCAGGATCCGCTCAATGCCCGCCTGAGCCTGCTGCGGCGCAAGGATGAAATCATCGAACTGGCCAACCGCAAGGACCAGTTGCTCAACAAGCTCGGCGGCGGTTGCCGCGATGTGGAAGTGCACACCTTCGCCGACACCCCGCGCGGGCCGATGCTGGTGGCGCACCTGATCGTCGACGTGCGCGACGCCATGGGCGCCAACACGGTCAACACCATGGCCGAGGCGGTGGCGCCGCTGATGGAGGAGATCACCGGCGGCAAGGTGCGCCTGCGCATCCTCTCCAACCTGGCCGACCTGCGCCTGGCCCGGGCCCAGGTGCGGATCACCCCGGAGCAATTGAAGTCCGCCGATTTCAGCGGCGAGGCGGTGATCGAGGGCATTCTCGATGCCTATTCCTTCGCCGCCATCGACCCGTACCGCGCCGCCACCCACAACAAGGGGATCATGAACGGCATCGACCCGCTGATCGTCGCCACCGGCAACGACTGGCGCGCGGTGGAGGCGGGCGCCCATGCCTATGCCTGCCGCAGCGGTCACTACGGCTCGCTGACCACCTGGGAGAAGGACGGCAACGGCCATCTGGTCGGCACCCTGGAAATGCCCATGCCGGTGGGCCTGGTGGGCGGGGCGACCAAGACCCATCCGCTGGCGCAGCTGTCGTTGCGCATCCTCGGCGTCAAGACCGCCCAGGACCTGGCGGAAATCGCCGTGGCCGTGGGCCTGGCGCAGAACCTCGGGGCGATGCGAGCCCTGGCTACCGAAGGCATCCAGCGCGGGCATATGGCGCTGCATGCGCGCAATATCGCCCTGGTCGCCGGTGCCCGTGGCGACGAGGTGGATTGGGTCGCCCGGCAACTCGTGGAAAACCACGACGTGCGTGCCGACCGCGCCGTCGAACTACTCAAAGCCAAGCGCGGCGAATAAGCATGGACGCGGTGAAGATCTTCGAAGTGGGCCCGCGTGACGGCCTGCAGAACGAGGCCCGGCACCTGTCGCCGGAGACCCGGCTGGCGCTGATCCGCCAGTTGGCCGCCACCGGTTTGCGGCATATCGAGGGCGGCGCTTTCGTGTCGCCGCGCTGGGTACCGCAGATGGCTGGCAGCGATGCGATGTTCCGTCAGTTGCCTGGCGACGACGGGGTCAACTACTCGGCCCTGGTGCCCAACCTGCAAGGCTTCGGCGTGGCGCTGGCCAGTGGCTGCCGGGAGGTAGCAGTGTTCGCTGCCGCGTCCGAGGCGTTCTCGCGCAATAACATCAACTGTTCCATCGACGAGAGCTTCGAACGCTTCGCCCCGGTGCTGCGCGCCGCCAGGGAAACGGGTGTGCGGGTGCGCGGCTATGTATCCTGCGTGCTTGGCTGTCCGCTCAGTGGAGCGGTGGCACCGCAGGTCGTGGCCGCGGTTGCCGAGCGCCTGTATGCGCTGGGCTGCTACGAGATCAGCCTGGGCGACACCATTGGCGCCGGGCGCCCGGACGAAACCGCACGCTTGATCGAGCACTGCGCGCAAGTTGTGCCGCTCGCGGCTCTGGCCGGGCACTTCCACGACACCTGGGGCATGGCCATCGCCAATATCCATGCCGCCCTGGCGTCGGGCGTGCGGACCTTCGACAGCTCGGTGGCCGGCCTCGGTGGCTGCCCGTATTCGCCAGGGGCCAGCGGCAATGTCGCCACCGAGGACGTGCTGTACCTGCTGCATGGCATGGGCTTCGAAACCGGTGTCGACCTGGAGGCTGTGGCGCGGGTCGGTGCCTGGATCAGCGCCGAACTGGGCAGCGCCAGCCGCTCCCGCGCCGGCCTCGCCCTGGCGGCAAGGAGTGCCGCCTGACACCGAACGCCGCTGCCGCTCCCGAACAAAAACAACAAGCCCGCAAGGGCAGGAGAATTCCGATGAAACTGCAATGCCTGCATCGCCTCCCTCCGGAGGTGCACCATGGCTGACGACAACCTCTACGAAGTCTGGGGCGATACCGTCGACAGCCGCCATCTGCTTGCCGCCATCGCCGTGGGCGCGGTGTGCAGCCTGGGCGCTTTCTTTCTCGCCGAGCACCTGCTGACCGGTTGGGTCGAGTCGACCCAGATGGCCCGCGCCTACGCCATGCTCCTGGGCATCCTCGGCTCGCTGCTGGGCGGCGGGGTCAGCGCCTGCCTGTTCAAGCCCAAGCGCCATGTGGTGGAACACGTCACCGACCCGGCCTGGCGCCTGCAGGTGATCGAAGAACTGCGCGCCGAATACGGCGGCATCGGCCAGCTCGCCGACCTGCCGCCGGAAGTGCGCAACGAACTGCGCGAACTGGGCCTGGAGCAACTGTTCGATAACGCCGAACCTGCCACTCGCGAGATGCCGCGCCACGCCGCGCCGGCCTTGAAGGGAGGTGCCGCCTGATGGACGCCTTGTTCGACCAGATCCTGATTGCCGCCCTGATGGGCGTGATCGGCGCCGTGGTGTTCTCCGCCATCGGCCTGATTTCCGGCAGCGACGAAACCACTACCCTGGCGCCACTGACCCTGCTGGTGGTGCTGCTCGGCGTGCCTGCCGCCGGGGTGTTCACCTTCTTCCTCGCCGGTGCGGTGGCCAAGCACATGACCCACGCGGTGCCCACCGCGCTGTTGGGAATTCCCGGCGACACCATGGCCACGCCGCTGATGCGCGAGGCCAACTTCCTGCGCAACCTCGGCGTGCCGCATATCGCTCTGCGCAAGATGATCTCCGGGGCGGTGATCGCCGCCCTGGTCGCAGTGCCGCTGGCGGTGCTGTTCGCCGTGCTGCTGGCGCCGTTCGGTGACGCGATCAAGCAGGGCGCGCCCTGGGTGTTCCTTGCCGCGGCGGTGACCATCGCCTATTTCAGCGCCGGCCGCTGGGCCTCGGTGCTGGCGCTGCTGCCGTTCGTGCTGGTGATCATCGCCCTGCAGACCCTCACCGGGCAGCATGGGGTCAAGCTCAGCGTCAGCTACTTCCTCGGCATCGCCATCGGCCCGTTGATCGCCGCGCTGTTCGCCATGCTGGCGCCGGCCGAGCGGGCGCGGATGAAGCGCAGCGAACCACGTACTTTCTCGCTGTCGCCGGACGTGAAGGGCTGGGGCGGCTGGTTCCCCAATCCGCTGAAGGTGCTGGACCGCCGCCAGGCCGGTTGGACCTTGGCCACCGCCACGGTGTCGAGTGCCACCTTCGTCTTCAGCCCAGTGGCAATGACGGTGATCCTTGGTGAAGTGGTCGGCGCGCGGATCAAGCATGCCTACCATCGCCTGACCTCGGTGATCAGCGTGCGCAACGGCGTGACCGAGTCGACCTATATCGCCGAGGCGCTGATCCCTCTGATCGCCTTCGGTCTGCCGCTCAGCCCGGTGGCTGCCGGCCCGGCCGCGCCGCTGTTCAACGCACCGCCGCGCTTCACCGTGGATGCCGCTACCGGCCAGGTCAACAACCTGCACAACCTGCTCAGTGCCGGCGAGTTCCTCGCCTTCGGCATGCTGGCGGTGCTGATCGCCATCCTCATTGCCTATCCGTTCTCGATGAACTTCGCCCACCGCGCGGCTTCGTTCGTTTCGCGGCGGATCAGCCACGAGGCAGTGATCGCCACCTTCGTCGGCCTGATCCTGGTGATCGGCCTGTGGGAGGGCGGCCTGCTCGGCTTGCTGGTGATCCTTACCATCGGCCTGCTCGGCGGCTTCCTCTACCGCTTCATCGGTTTCAACATCGGTGTGCAGTTCATGGGCTACTACACCGCCGTGCTCAGCGTGCCGGCCATCGTCGCGCTATTCGCCTGACCTGATTTCCCCTTACTGACCCACGCGACCTGGCGGTCGCGTGGCTTCACTCGCCCGCAAGAAAGGAACAACAACAATGAATATCCTTTGCACCCCACGCCGCGTGCCGACGGCCTGCGCCTGCCTGCTGCTCGCCGGTTCCGTCCAGGCCGAAGGCTTTTTCGACGACGCCAAGGCCGGGCTCAACCTGCGCAACTTCTATATCAACCGCAACTTCGTCGACCCGGCGTATCCGCAGGGCAAGGCCGAGGAGTGGACCCAGAGCTTTATCCTCGATGCGAAATCCGGGTTTACCCAGGGCACGGTCGGTTTTGGCGTGGATGTATTGGGGTTGTACTCGGTGAAGCTGGATGGCGGCCGCGGCACGGCCAACACCCAGTTGCTGCCGGTGCATGACGACGGGCGTCCGGCGGATGATTTCGGCCGCCTCGGCGTGGCGCTCAAGGCGAAGATCTCCGCCACCGAGCTGAAGGTCGGCGAATGGTCGCCGATGCTGCCGGTGCTGCGCTCGGACGACGGCCGCTCGCTGCCGCAGACCTTCCAGGGCGCCCAGGTCACTTCCCGAGAGATCACTGACCTGACCCTCTACGGCGCGCGTTTTCGCGGCAACAGCCCGCGCAACGACGCGAGCATGGACGACCTGTTCATGGCCGGGCGACCGGGGGCGACTTCGGACCGCCTGGATATCCTCGGTGGCGAATACCAGTTCAACGACAAGGCGACCCTGGTCGGCGTGTGGCACTCGGACCTGCGCGACATCTACCAGCAGCAGTACTACAACCTCACTCACCGCCAGGCCGTGGGCAGCTGGACCCTGGGGGCCAACCTTGGCTACTTCGTCGGCAGGGACAGTGGTCGTTCCCTGGCCGGGGACATGGACAACCGCACCGGCTCGCTGATGCTCTCGGCGCGCACTGGTGGCCACACCTTCTACCTTGGTTTGCAGAAGGTCAGCGGCGATACCGGCTGGATGCGGGTCAATGGTACGGCGGGCACCAGCCTGGCCAACGACAGCTTCAACTCCAGCTACGACAACGCCCATGAGCGCTCGTGGCAGTTGCGTTATGACCATGATTTTGCGGTGGACGGTCTGCCGGGGTTGCAACTGATGACCCGCTATATCAGCGGTGACCAGGTGCACATCGGCACGGTGCGCGATGGCAAGGAGTGGGGGCGCGAGACCGAGTTGGCGTACACCATCCAGAGCGGCAGCCTGCGGGACCTGACGGTGAAATGGAGAAGCTCGACCCTGCGCCGGGATTTCAGCAGCAACGAGTTCGATGAGCATCGGGTGATCGTGAGTTATCCGTTGTCGTTGTTGTGAGGGTGTTCTTGCTGGCCTCATCGCTGGCAACGCCAGCTCCCACAGTGACCGTGTCGGACACAAATTTGATGGTTACCCTGAACCCTGTGGGAGCCGGCGTTGCCGGCGATGAGGCCAGCAGCCACGCCAGGGTGTTAGGCCCGGGTCAGCCGAATGATCTGCCGCGCACACCAGGCCCCGGTGAGGATCACGCCGAACAGACGCAGGGTCTGCATCGCCAGGACCATGCCGACATCGGCATGGGTCTCCACGGCGATGATCGCCATGGCATCCAGCCCGCCGGGGCTGGTGGCCAGGTACATCGACAGGAAGTCGCTGCCCGCCGCCTTCGCCAGCACCCAGGCGCCGGCGGCGCACAGCAGGATCAAGGCCACCGCGCCGGCGATCATGGTCGGCAGGCGCTTCCACACATAGCGCACGGTCTGCCGGTCGAAGCGCAGGCCGATATAGCAGCCGATGGCGCCGTAGGCGAACGCCAGTATGCCGTTGGGCAGGGTGATGGTCAGCAGGCCCGCCAGTTGCAGCGCGGCACCGAGCAGCAGCGGCATCAGCAGTGCACCCGCCGGCATCCGCGCGCCGACGACCAGGCCGAGCACCACCACCCCAAGGCTCAGCAGCAGGTTGCCCAGGTGCGTAGCGTCGAGGATCTGCGGGGCGCTGGCCGCGGCACCGGCCACTTCGCTGGCGCCGAGCAGGTGGCTGACCAGCGAACCGATCATCACCACGCACACCACCCGCACGTATTGCATGGTCGCGACTACCCGCGAGTCGGCGCCGTTGTCCTCGGCCATCGATACCATCGCCGAGGCCGCGCCCGGCGCCGTGCCCCAGGCCGCAGTGCTGCCGGGAATGCCGCCGAAGCGCACGGTGCCGAGGCCGACCAGGGCACTGAGGAGTACGGTGAGAAAGGTGGCGAACAGCATCAGTTCCCAGGAGTCGGCGAGGGAGGCCAGCACCGACCAGGTCACCGAGTGGGCGACCAGCAGGCCGACGCAGCCCTGGCCGAAGCGGAACAGTTGGCGGTGCAGGTTGAGGCGGGCGCCACTGACGGCAAAGACGATGGCCGTGAGCATCGGCCCGAGAAACAGCCCGGCCGGTACCGACAGGGCATGGAGCAGTTGACCGGACAGGCCGGCACAGACAATCAGGGCAAGCCATTGAGTGAGGGGGAAGCGGGCGGGAGACGAACTGATGGACATCGAAATCCTCCGTGGCAGAGGGGCCGCGAACAGGCATCGCGGCGGTGCGGAGAAAATTATCGACGGGAGAACTCATCAAGTCTATTTTCTACTTTCGATGAATCCATAACTGAAATTCATGAATCATGGACCTGCGCGATCTCACCTATTTCGAAACCATCGCTGATCTCGGCCACCTCGGTCGTGCTGCGGAAAAGCTCAATCGCAGCCAGCCGGCGCTGAGCAAAAGCATCCAGCGCCTGGAAGAGTCCCTCGGCACCAAGCTGTTCCAGCGCGATGGCCGGCGCATCAAGCTCACCGATGTCGGCGAGCTGCTGCTGGCCCGTGGTCGCGAGCTGCAACGCAGCATTGCCGAGACCGAGCGCGAGGTGCGTGACTTCGCCAGTGGCATGGTCGGCAGCATCCGCCTCGGCTGCGCCGCGAGCATGGCCGAACACCTGCTGCCGCAGCTCACCGCCGCGCTGCTGGAGCGCGCGCCGGACCTCACCCTGACCCTGTCCATCGCCCAGGACGACGTGCTCAAGGCCTCGCTGCGCAACGGGCAACTGGACGCCATCATCCGCCCGTTGATCGTCAACGACCCGGACTTCCAGACCTGGCCCATCCTCGAAGACGAGGCAGTGGTGGTGGCCAGCGCCGATCACCCGGTGTTCGACGGGCCGATCACCCTGGAGGCCCTGTGCCAATACCGCTGGGTGCTCGCCGGGCCGACGGTGACCGCACGGCGCTGGATCGACAACGCCTTCACCTCGCGCGAGCTGCCGGCGCCGGTGGTGCAGGTGGAAACCAACTCGATCTCGCTGTTGCCACGGTTGATCGCCCAGACCCGGCTGCTCAGCTTTGCCGCCCGCGAGACGCTGGAACATGGCCACGGCATGAGTTGGCTGCGCGAGGTGCCGCTGGCGGAAACCACCATGCGCCGGACCGTTGCAGTGTCGGTGCGGGCGGGAGGTTATCTGCCGCCGGCGGTGGCGGCGATGGTGGAGTTGCTGCGCGAGAACGGGCCGCGCTTCATGCCGAAATCCTGAACCCGTACAGCAGCATCCCCAGGGTGATCAACGACCCTACCGTCGAGATCAGGATCACCCGCGAAATCACTCCTGCCTCGCGGTTGTAGTACTCCGCGAGCATGAACGGCCCGGTGCCGGTGGGCAGTGCGCTGAGCAGCACCGCCGAGGTGGCCCACATCGGTTGCAGGGCAAACACCTTGAAGGCCAGTACCCAGGTGACCAGCGGCTGGCCGACCAGCTTCATCGCCACCAGCGGCCAGGGGTTGCTGGTGCGTTCGCCGCTGGTTTTCTGCGCCAGGAACAGCCCCAGCGAGACCAGCGCGCACGGGGTGGTCGCCGCCGCCAGCATGTCGAGAAAGTGCACCACCGGCACCGCGATACCCAGCCCGGTGGTGGCCCAGACCGCTCCGGCCAATGGCGCGATCACCAACGGGTTTTTCGCCAGCGCACGCAACACCACGGCCACGGCGCGGCCCAGGTGCTTCTCCTGTTGCAGGCCGACTTCGATGCAGATCACCGCGATGGCGAACAGCACGCAGACCACGATCAGCGTGGAAATCAGCGCCGGCTGCAGCCCCGGCTGACCGAATACCAGCGCACACAGGGGGATGCCGATATAGCCGGTATTGGCGTAGCCCGCACTCAGGCCGTCGATGCTCGATGACACCAGGCTGTGGCCGTTGAGCATGCGCCAGGCCACGGTGGCGGCGAACATCGCCAGGGTGCCGAGGCCGAAGGCGAGGATGAAGCCGGGTTGCCAGATCTCGCTCCAGGTGGCGGTCGCCGTCACCTTGAACAGCAGGGCCGGCAGGCACAGCCAGACCACCATGCGGTTGATTTCCGAAGCGGCCGTAGGGCCGAGCTTGCCGCTCTTGCGGCACAGGTAACCGACCAGGATCAGGGCGAAGATCGGCAGGACAACGAACAGGACGGTATGCATGGATTTCCAACGAGGCGGGGAAGTGAGGCCAGGCAAAGCTTAAGGAGCAGCATCGATGCGGTCCAATGACTTATGATCCATGCATTGATGTCTGGAGGCTATTGATGATCGACTATCGACAGGTCCGCTATTTCCTCGCCCTTGCCGAGCACCTGCACTTCGGCAAGGCCGCCGCCAGCCTGAACCTGGCCCAGCCATCGCTGAGCCGGCAGATCGCCAGCCTCGAAGAGGAGCTGGGTTGCCAACTGGTGCTGCGCAACTCCCGTTCGGTGACGCTGACGGCGGCGGGGCAGGAACTGCAACGCGCCGCCAGTGCGGTGGTGGCCGGCTTCGAATCGGCGATCCGCTCGACCCAGGCCGTGGCCCGTGGCGAGCGCGGCGAACTGAAGATCGCCTTCACCTCGATGGTCGCCTGGACCGGCCTGCCGCGGCTGATTCGCGACTTCTCCGACGCCTTTCCCACGGTGAACCTGTCGCTCAACGAACTGCTGCCCAATGACCTGGGCCCTTCGGTGGAGCGCGGTGAAAACGACCTGTGCCTGTCGTTCCGGCCAGTGGGGCAGGGGGCGTTGCAATACCGGCCACTGCATGCCGAGACCCTGTGCATCGCCTTGCCGGCCGATCATCCGCTGGCCGTCGCCGATCAGGTCGACCTGGCCGAACTGGCCAGCTGCGGTTTCATCCTCAGTCCACGCAGCACCGCCCCGGTACTGTTCGACCAGATCATGGCGCTGTGCCAAGGCGCCGGTTTCGAACCGGTGGTGAGGATGCACACCCATCTGCAAGGCACCATCCTCAACCTGGTGGCGGAAGGGCTGGGCGTTTCCGTGGTGCCCACGGCCATGGCCAGGCCGGGGTTTGCCGGGGTGCGTTTCTACCCGCTGGCGGCGTCGCCGGAGATCGAGCTGGGGGTGTCGTGGAGCGAGGGCAATGGGAATCCTTGTCTGCGTGCGTTCTTGCAGCGGCTGGCGCTGGTGCAATCGCAGGACCAAGCCGACCTCGACGCAGCGGTTGATTGATGAAAAATACTGCACCACTGCGCAGGGCTCTGAACCGGGTTGTCCGTTTGTCGATATATTCTGCCCTTGTTGCGTTAGCCGGATACGCCGCTGCCGCCCTAAGATCCACAGACACATGTTGGCGTCAGGATCTTCGTTATGGCTCGTTCTCGGCTTTTACCCGACAACTTCACACTTACCCTGGTTGCGGTGGTGCTTACCGCGACCTTCCTTCCGGCGCAGGGCCAGATCGCAGTTGCATTTGACTGGATCACCGACCTTGCGATCGGCCTGCTGTTCTTCCTTCATGGTGCGAAGCTGTCGCGACAAGCGATTGTCGCGGGCGCGGGGCACTGGCGGCTTCATTCCCTGGTGTTCCTGTGCACCTTCGTGCTGTTCCCGCTGCTCGGTCTGGCACTGAAGCCTGTGCTGCTGCCGCTGGTAGGCAATGAGCTGTACAAGGGCTTCCTGTACCTGTGTGCCTTGCCGGCGACGGTTCAATCGGCCATCGCCTTCACCTCGCTGGCCAGAGGCAACATTCCGGCAGCGATCTGCAGCGCTGCCGCCTCAAGCCTGATCGGCATCTTCATCACGCCAGTGCTCGTGGCTTTGCTGATGGGCGTGCATGGCGATGGCGGTTCGACCCTTGATGCGATCGGCAAGATCAGTGTGCAGTTGCTCCTGCCGTTCGTGGCAGGTCAGCTTGCGCGGCGCTGGATTGGCGAGTGGGTTGGGCGGAACAAGGCATGGCTCAAGTTCGTTGACCAGGGCTCCATCCTGCTGGTGGTGTTCTCGGCCTTCAGTGCTGCCGTGGTGGGTGGCTTGTGGCAGCAAGTGCCGCCCCTGGTCCTGGTCGGCATCGTTCTGGGATGCTGTTTGCTGCTGGCGCTGGCGCTGGGCATCACCGCCTTGCTTGGCAAGTGGCTGGGCTTCAGTCTCGAAGATCGCATCACCATCCTGTTCTGCGGCTCGAAGAAGAGCCTGGCGACCGGTGTGCCCATGGCGCAGGTGCTGTTTGCCGGCAGCAGCATCGGTGTGCTGATTCTTCCGCTGATGCTGTTCCACCAGATCCAGCTGATGGTCTGTGCCTCGCTGGCACAACGTTATGCGCGTCGGGCGGATGATCAGGTCCAGGACGTGGTAGCCCTCGATTCGCAATCCAAGGGGTGATGCTCAGCGTATAAAGGCACAGTTCGTGATGGCCCTTGCTTCGGTATCAGCGCAAACAGCGCTGGCGTCGAGGCAGGGGCCTTTTTGTGCGAGAAAGAAGATGGGAAAAAATACGACAGAAACAAAAAAGCCCTGAAAAATCAGGGCTTTAATGAAGAAGTGTGGCGGAAGCGTAGAGATTCGAACTCTAGGATAGTTGCCCATCGACGGTTTTCAAGACCGTTGCCTTAAACCACTCGGCCACGCTTCCACTTTGTCATGCGGGCGCCATCATACCGAAATGAAACAAGCTGTCAAACTCTCTGCGTGGCTGCTTTCCAAGGGTCTGATATGATCTTTGCAACTCAACGTTTCAAAACCCACAGGAGTGTCGCCATGCGCGAACAGGATTATGTCGTAGGCCACGGCCTTCAGGCCGAACAGCAGGAAGTCAGCCGGGTCCTGCGCAACACTTACGGTTTGCTGGCCCTGACCTTGGTCTTCAGTGCCGTCATGGCCTTCGTTGCACAGCAGATGCGCGTCGGCTATCCCAACATCTTCGTCGTACTGATCGGTTTCTACGGTCTGTTCTTCCTCACCGCCAAGCTGCGTGATTCCGCCTGGGGCCTGGTTTCGACCTTCGCCCTGACCGGCTTCATGGGCTTCCTGCTTGGCCCGATCCTCAACCGCTACCTGGGCATGTCCGGTGGCGCCGAAGTGGTCAGCTCGGCCTTCGCCATGACCGCCCTGGTGTTCGGTGGCCTGTCGGCCTACGTGCTGATCACCCGCAAGGACATGAGCTTCCTCAGCGGCTTCATCACCGCTGGCTTCTTCGTCCTGCTGGGCGCAGTGGTTGCGAGCTTCTTCTTCCAGATCAGCGGCCTGCAACTGGCGATCAGCGCCGGCTTCGTACTGTTCTCGTCGGTCTGCATCCTGTTCCAGACCAGCCAGATCATCCACGGCGGCGAGCG
Organism: Pseudomonas sp. FG98; assembly: GCF_057808595.1. Classification (NCBI taxonomy): domain Bacteria; kingdom Pseudomonadati; phylum Pseudomonadota; class Gammaproteobacteria; order Pseudomonadales; family Pseudomonadaceae; genus Pseudomonas; species Pseudomonas sp. FG98. The sequence continues at coordinate 40,562 of NZ_JBMDIJ010000044.1, forward strand.
CAACTACATCATGGCGACCATCAGCCTGTATGTATCGATCTACAACCTGTTCGTCAGCCTGCTGCAACTGTTCGGCATCATGAGCTCGGACGACTGATCTACCCGCTGCAACGAGAAAGCCCGCTTCGGCGGGCTTTTTCATGCCTGCAAGTTGCGTCTACATTTGAGTAGTCATCTCTTGCAGGAAGGCTCCTCATGTCCGGATCCCGTATCGCCGTCGCTACTTTCACGTCGCTTGCCCTCATCCTTTCTCCCTGCCTTTCCTTCGCCGACCCGGGCAGCGGAAAAGGCCCGGATCAGGGCCAGCATGGCAAGGGGCACGATAAGCCCGGTGGCGGCAAGCATGACGCCAGTCATGGCGACTGGCGCAAGGGCCCCTCGGTCAACCGCAGCCATGTCATTGGCATCATCGATGGCCATCGCGACTACTGGAGTCGGGGAAGCGCGCTACCGCCAGGCGTGCAAAAGAACCTTGCCCGTGGCAAACCGCTGCCACCCGGGATAGCGAAGAAGCTGGACGGGCGTTTGCTGGGGCAGTTGCCTCGGTATGACGGCTATGAATGGATGCAGGTGGGTGTCGACCTGATTCTGGTTGCGGTAGCGACAGGCATCGTTTATGAGGTGCTCAACGGTGCACTGGACTGACTGGGGATCTTTGCAAAACCTGGCGAGACCAGACATAGCCATGAACACAATCAACATCTGCTGGTCAGATGCCACCAGGTAATGATTTTCAGGAAACGGGATAGAGCACAGATGGGCAAACAACTACAGAAACTCCGAAGCCGATTTACCCCCAGGCGGCGACTGTGGACCGGCGTTTCCCTGCTCGCGGTGGTGTTCTTCAGCGCCATGGATGCTTTGGAGGCCAACCTGAGCGTCCTGATCGCACCCGCAGCCACCTTTCTCATGAGCACCGTGCTGCCCGCTGCCAGTTAGTCAATCACTTCGCCATCGCCGTGCCCCGTCAGTGTGCATCACGCTCCAATACCGGGCGCGGTCGGCGGGTCAAACCACCTCCGGTTGCTCCAAACCCCCTCTGAACCCGGCACAAACGCCACTCTCCAGCACTTGGCACGCCTCTGGCATTACTTCCTGTGTGCGGGAGTAGCGCGAGCTAGATTGCACCACAATTCGAAAATAGGTCGGCTAGGGTTCCGGTCCGCTTAGGCGGGCGACTGGACCGAGAGCCGACGACCTCCAGTTCGAGGTTACACGGCGGGATAAAAGCCCGGGAGACAGACCACTCACTGCAATGAGTGTCGTGCTGCTCCCGGTCCGCCCACCGTCAACTGGAGTCCCTCCATGCCAAAGTCCCTGCTTTGCGCTCTTTTCGCTGCCGGCCTGGCCCTGTCCGCCAGCCCTGCCGCCAATGCCGCAGCCAAGACCGATTTCGATATCTGCTGGACCATTTACGCCGGCTGGATGCCATGGGAGTACGCCGCCGCCGAGGGCATCGTCGATAAATGGGCGAACAAGTACGGTATCCATATCAAGCTCACCCAGGTCAACGACTACGTCGAGTCGATCAACCAGTACACCGCCGGCCAGTTCGACGGCTGCTCGATGACCAACATGGACGCCCTGACCATCCCCGCCGCCGGCGGCGTCGACAGCACTGCGCTGATCGTCGGTGACTTCTCCAACGGCAACGATGGTGTGGTGCTCAAGGGCACAGGCAAGACGGTGAACGACCTCAAGGGCATGGACGTCAACCTGGTCGAGCTGTCGGTCTCCCATTACCTGCTGGCCCGCGCCCTGGATTCCGCCGGACTGCGCGAGAAGGACCTGAAGGTGATCAACACCTCGGATGCCGATATCGCTGCCGCCTTCGATACCGCCCAGGTGCAGGCGGTGACCACCTGGAACCCGATGCTCGAAGAAGTGCGCAACAAGCCGGGCGTGACCCAGGTCTTCGATTCCAGCCGCATCCCCGGCGAGATCCTCGACCTGATGGTGGTCAACACCCAGACCCTCAAGGACAACCCGGCCCTGGGCAAGGCGCTGACCGGCGCCTGGTACGAGGTAATGGACCTGATCGCCGGCGACTCGCCCGAGCGCACCAAGGCCGTAGAGCACATGGCCAAGGCCTCCGGCACCGACGTCGACGGCTTCGAGCGCCAGCTCTCCACCACCTACCTGTTCGATACGCCCAAGGCCGCACTGACCTTCGTCAGCAGTGCCGAACTGCCGAAGACCATGGACAAGGTCGCCAGCTTCTCCTTCGACCACGGCCTGCTCGGCGAGGGCGCCCAGGACAGCAAGGCGGTGGGCATGAGCTTCGCCAACGACGTCATCGTCGGTAACCGCAACAACCTCAAGCTGCGCTTCGACCCGACCTACGTGCGCATGGCCGTCGACGGTTCGCTGTGAGCGAGGAGCAGACCATGCGTTTGATCAACCGCCATCCTGATCGCCCGTCGCGGCTGCTGCTGATGCTGCTGCCGTTCGCCCTGGTGCTGTGTGCCTACTTCGTTGGTTCGGCGCAGCGCCTGGCCGACAACCCGAACGACAAGCTGCTGCCAAGCGCCAGCCAGATGGGTGCGGCGGTGCAGCGCATGGCCCTGGTCGAGGACAAGCGCAGCGGTAATTACCTGTTGTGGCAGGACACTGCTTCCAGCCTGCAACGCCTCGGCGTCGGCCTGGCGATCAGCGCGGCGGTCGGCCTGTGCCTGGGCATCGCCGCAGGTACGGTGCCGCTCTTTGGCGCGCCGCTGTCGCCGTTGCTGGTGGTGCTGTCGATGATTCCGCCGCTGGCGATCCTGCCGATCCTGTTCATCGTCTTCGGCCTCGGTGAGTTGTCCAAGGTGATGCTGATCGTCATCGGCATCACCCCGGTCCTCGCCCGCGACCTGGAGCAGCGCGTTCGGGAGATTCCCGCCGAACTGCTGATCAAGGCGCAGACCCTTGGCGCCAGCACCTGGACCCTGATCCTGCGGGTGGTACTCCCACAACTGCTGCCGCGCCTGCTGATTTCCCTGCGCCTGGTGCTGGGTTCGGCCTGGCTGTTCCTGATCGCGGCGGAGGCCATCGCTTCCGAGGATGGCCTGGGCTACCGGATCTTCCTGGTCCGCCGCTACCTGGCGATGGACGTGATCCTGCCCTACGTGGTGTGGATCACCTTGCTCGCCTGGCTCACCGACTGGCTGCTCAAGACCCTGACCCGCCGTGCGTTCCCCTGGTACGAGGGGGCACGGGCATGAGCTTTATCCAGGTCAATAACGTCTGGCAGGAATACGACGGCCATGTGGTGCTGGAAGGCCTCAACCTGAGTATCGCCGAGGGCGAGTTCTGCACCATGGTCGGTGCTTCGGGCTGCGGTAAATCGACCTTCCTGCGCCTGCTGCTGGGCCAGGAACGGCCGAGTCGCGGGCAGATCCTGCTCAATGGCCAGCCCCTGGTCGCCGAGCCTGATCCCACCCGGGGCGTGGTGTTCCAGCGCTATTCGGTATTCCCCCACCTGAGCGTGCTGGACAACGTAGCCCTCGGCCTGGAACTGCCGCGCGCACCGTTGCTCGGACGCCTGTTTGGCAGTGCCAAGCGTGAAGCTCGCGAGCAGGCCGCAGCCTTGCTGCACAAGGTCGGCCTCGGCCACGCCCTCGACAAATACCCCAGCCAGCTCTCCGGCGGCATGCAGCAACGCCTGGCCATCGCCCAGGCGCTGATCATGAAGCCCAAGGTGCTGCTGCTCGACGAACCCTTCGGCGCCCTCGACCCGGGGATCCGCAAGGACATGCATGCCTTGCTCCTCGAACTCTGGCACGAGACCGGGCTGACCGTGTTCATGGTCACCCACGACCTGAGCGAAGGCTTCAGCCTCGGCACCCGCCTGCTGGTCTTCGACAAGGTGCGCCACGACCCCCATGCGCCCACCGCGTTCGGTTCCCGCGTCACCTACGACCTGCCGCTCAACGGCAAGCGCCTCGGCGCCCGGGGCGACGCGCTGGCCGAACTCCTTCACTCGCAAGCAAGAGGTTAACCATGAGCGATTCCAACGTCTTCGCCGAAGACCTGCTGCCCGGTGGCGGCCACCTGTCCTTCGTCCTCAAGCGCGGCCAGCAGGTGCGCTTCACCGACCTGGAAGGCGGCGCCAACGTCAGCCTGATGCTGTTCAACGCCCATGAAAAAAGCGAACGCCTGAACCTGCCCGACTCGCTCAAGTGCCAGCACACCGCCAAGCTCACTTCCGGCCACTGCCTGTACTCGGACATGGGCCGGGTGCTGGCGGCGATCACCGAGGACAGCTGCGGCTGGAGCGACAGCATCGGCGGCGTGCTCAATGCCGAGGAAGTCCAGGAGAAATACGGCACCGGTCGCTACCAGGAACTGCGCAACCGCTTCCACCGCAATGGCACCGACAATCTGCTGGTGGAAATGGGCAAATGGGGCCTGGAGCTGTCCGACCTGACCATGCCCCTCAACCTGTTCAGCCGCGTCGATGTGGGCGCCGACGGCAGCCTGCACTTCATCGAGGGCAACTCGCAGCCCGGCGACGCCATCACCCTGTACGCGCCGATGGACACCCTGTTCATCGTCACCGCCCTGCAGCACCCGATGGACCCGTCCAGCCAGTACGCACCCAAGCCGCTGCAACTGACCTTCGCCCGTGCCGATGCCAGCGTCGCCGAGCACTGCCGCACCTCGCGCCCGGAAAACGAGCGCGGCTTCATCAACACCCAACGCCTGTTCGCCTGAGGCCCTTGTCATGACTTCGAACCTGCAAGCAGACACCGCGATCTACCGCGCCACCATCCCCGCTGGCGAGCCCTGGCTCACCGAGGTCAAGGCCGGGCAGACCCTGCGCATCCTCGACCTGGAAGGCAACCAGGCCATCGACACACTGTTCTACAGTGTCGCCAACCCCCGCGAGCGCTATGACGTGCAACGCACCCTGCGGCGTCAGGGCAATGTCTACCTCGGCGTCGGCAGCGTGCTGTATTCCAACCTCGGCCGGCCGATGCTGACCATCGTCGAAGACAACTGCGGTCGCCACGACACCCTCGGCGGCGCCTGCGCCCAGGAAAGCAACACCGTGCGCTACGCCCTGGACAAGCGCCACATGCACAGCTGCCGCGACAACTACCTGCGCGCCTGCTGCCACGACGGGCGCCTGGGCAAGCGCGATATCAGCCCCAACATCAACTTCTTCATGAACGTCCCGGTCACCCCGGAAGGCGGCCTGACCTTCGAGGACGGCATTTCCGCCGCCGGCAAGTACGTGCAGCTCAAGGCCGAGATGGACGTGATGGTGCTGATCTCCAACTGCCCGCAACTGAACAACCCCTGCAACGGCTACAACCCGACCCCGGCGGAACTGCTGATATGGAACTGAAAACCCTGCTGCGCAAGCTGCGCCTGTGCTTCTTCAGTGCCTGCCAGGCCCGTTTCGGCCAGTTGAAAGCCGACAAGCACGCCTGATTGCCGTCCGGGGACGACCCCGAGACCTCCAAACAACTGCGGGACGGCCCGCAACCCCTTCGGGGACGTTGTCATGTTCGAAAAACTGCTGATCGCCAACCGTGGCGCCATTGCCTGTCGTGTCCTGCGTACCTTGCGCACGCTCAAGGTGCAGGGCGTCGCCGTCTATTCCGAAGCCGATCTCGCCAGCCGCCATATCCTCGAAGCCGACCAGGCCATCAGCCTGGGGCAGGGCGCTGCGGCCGGCACTTACCTGGCCGTGGACAAGATCCTCGCCGCCGCGAAAGAGAGCGGCGCGCAAGCCATTCACCCCGGCTACGGCTTCCTCTCGGAAAACGCCGCCTTCGCCGAAGCCTGCGAAGCCGCCGGGCTGGTCTTCGTCGGCCCGACGCCGGAGCAACTGCGCCTGTTCGGCCTCAAGCACACCGCCCGCGACCTGGCACGCCAGCAGGGCCTGCCGTTGCTGGAGGGTACGGACCTGCTGGACAGCCTCGACGACGCCTTGCAGGCCGCGCAATCGGTGGGCTACCCGGTGATGCTGAAGAGCACCGCTGGCGGTGGCGGCATCGGTATGCGCGTGTGCCGCTCGGCGGCGGAGCTGGAAGAAGCCTTCGAGGCGGTCAAGCGCCTTGGGCAGAACAACTTCAGCGATGCCGGCGTGTTTATCGAGAAGTACATCGAACGCGCCCGTCACCTTGAAGTGCAGGTGTTCGGCGACGGCGCTGGCGAGGTCCTTGCCCTGGGCGTGCGCGATTGCTCGGTGCAGCGGCGCAACCAGAAAGTGCTGGAGGAAACCCCGGCGCCGAACCTGCCCGAGGGCATGGCCGAGGCGCTGTGCGAGGCGGCGATCAGGCTGGCTCGTGCCGTCAATTACCGCAGCGCTGGCACCGTCGAGTTCGTCTTCGACAGCGATGCTCAGCGTTTCTATTTCCTTGAAGTGAACACCCGTCTCCAGGTCGAGCACGGCGTCACCGAGCAGGTCTGGGGCGTGGACCTGGTGCGCTGGATGATCGAGCTGGCTGCCGGTGACCTGCCGCCGTTGAGCCAACTGGCCGCCGACCTGCGCCCCGAGGGGCACGCAGTGCAGGCGCGCCTGTATGCGGAAGATCCGGGCAAGGACTTCCAGCCCAGCCCTGGCCTGCTCACCGCCGTGGCCTTTCCCGAGGCGGATGGCCAGGCGCTGCGTATCGATACCTGGGTCAGTGCTGGTTGCGAGATCCCGCCGTATTTCGACCCGATGATCGCCAAGGTCATCGTCTGGGCCGCCGATCGTGAGCAGGCCCGCAAGCAGTTGCACCGCGCCCTGGGCGACAGCCATATCCACGGCGTCGAGACCAACCGCGACTACCTGCGGCAGATCCTCGAGGACACGCCTTTCGTCAGCGGCCAGCCCTGGACCCGCTGCCTGGAAGGCCTGACCTACCGCGCCAATACCTTCGAAGTGCTCAGCGGCGGTACTCAGACCAGTGTGCAGGATTATCCCGGCCGCCTCGGCTACTGGGCCGTCGGCGTGCCGCCGTCCGGCCCCATGGACAGTCGTGCGCTGCGCCTGGGCAACCAGTTGCTCGGCAATCCGGAAGGCACTGCGGGACTCGAAGTGACCATGAACGGGCCGACCCTGCGCTTCAACTGCGACGCGGTGCTGGCAGTGACCGGCGCAGTATTGCCGGTGACCCTCGACGGCCAGGCGGTTGCGATGAACACCAGCCTGCTGGTCAAGGCCGGCAGCACCCTGGCCCTGGGCACTATCGCCGGTGCGGGCGCCCGGGCCTACCTGTGCATCCGTGGCGGCATCCAGGTGCCGGAGTACCTGGGCAGCCAGAGCACCTTCATGCTCGGCCAGTTCGGCGGCCATGGCGGCCGCGCGCTGCGGGCAGGGGATGTGCTGCACCTGGCAGCGCTGAGCGACGCTTCGGCCGGTGTAACGCTGCCAGAGCAAGCGGCCCTGGCCTCGGTCCGGCATATCCGGGTGATCTACGGTCCTCATGGTGCGCCGGAATACTTCACCGCCAGTTACATCCGCACCTTCTTCGCCACCGACTGGGAAGTGCACTTCAACTCCAGTCGCACCGGCGTGCGCCTGATCGGCCCGAAACCCGAGTGGGTTCGCGCCGATGGCGGCGAGGCGGGCCTGCACCCGTCGAATATCCACGACAACCCCTATGCCATCGGCGCCGTGGACTTCACTGGCGACATGCCGGTGATCCTCGGCCCCGATGGCCCGAGCCTGGGCGGCTTCGTCTGCCCGGTGACGGTGATCGAGGTCGACCTCTGGCAGCTTGGCCAGCTCAAGGCCGGGGACAAGGTGCGCTTCATCCCGACCTCCTTGGAACACGCCCGGCAACTGGCCTGCGCCGGGCTGCTGGCGGAGCCTGCCCAGGAAACGGCGGAACAGCAGTTGCTGTCGCCCATCGTCCTGGATATCGGCCAGGACGATACCCGCCTGGTCGCCCGGGTCGCCGGTGACACCCACCTGCTGCTGGAAATCGGCGCGGCCGAACTGGACCTGGTCCTGCGCTTCCGTGGCCACGCCCTGATGCAGGCGCTGGAGGCCCGGGCGCTGGAGGGCGTGATCGACCTGACCCCGGGCATTCGTTCGTTGCAGGTGCACTACCAGCCGGAGCGCCTGCCCCTCGGCCATCTGCTGGAGATCGTCGCTGCCGAGTGGCAGACCGTATGTGCCGCCGAAGACCTGCAAGTACCGTCACGGATCGTCCATCTGCCGCTGTCCTGGGACGACCCGGCCTGCCAGCTGGCCATCGAGAAATACATGACCACGGTGCGCAAGGACGCGCCCTGGTGCCCGAGCAACCTGGAGTTCATCCGTCGCATCAACGACCTGCCGAACCTCGACGCGGTGCAGCGCACGGTGTTCGACGCCAGCTACCTGGTCATGGGCCTGGGCGACGTCTATCTCGGTGCGCCGGTGGCCACGCCGCTGGATCCGCGGCATCGCCTGGTCACCACCAAGTACAACCCGGCGCGCACCTGGACCGCGGAAAACTCCGTGGGCATCGGCGGCGCCTATATGTGCGTGTACGGCATGGAAGGGCCGGGCGGCTATCAGTTCGTCGGGCGCACCTTGCAGATGTGGAACCGCTACCGCGAAGTCGCGGCATTCGATGGCAAACCGTGGCTGCTGCGCTTCTTCGACCAGATCCGTTTCTACCCGGTCAGCGCCGAAGAGCTGGAGCGCATTCGTCGCGACTTCCCCCTGGGGCGCTTCGACCTGAGCATCGAGCCGAGCCAGTTGCGTCTGGCCGACTACCAGCAGTTCCTCGCCGAGGAAGCCAGCAGCATCCAGGTCTTCCGCGACCAGCAGCAGGCGGCCTTCGCTGCCGAACGGCAGCGCTGGATCGACAGCGGTCAGGCGCATTTCGAGTCCACCGAGGCGGTGGCCGAGGTGGGCGAGGAGGCGCCTTTGCCGCCGGGGCAGATCGGCGTGGAGAGCGCCGTCGCCGGCAATCTCTGGCAGGTCCAGGTTGCGGTCGGCCAGCAGGTCGCGGCAGGCGATGCGCTGGTGGTGCTGGAGTCGATGAAGATGGAAATCCCGCTGCTGGCGCCTTGTGCCGGGGTGGTGCGGGAAGTGCGGGTCGAGCCGGGCTCGGCGGTGCGCGCGGGGCAACGGGTAGTGGTTCTGGAAGGAGAGCAAGCATGAAGGTCAATCTGCAACTGGACGCACTGCGCCAGGCTTACGCCACGGGCGAGCAGTCGCCGCGCCAACTGATCCTGGCCCTGCGCGAGCGCGCGGCGCAGCTCGATCCGCGCTACAACATCTTTATCCACCTGCTCAGCGTCGACGAGCTGGAGCCCTATCTGGCTGCGCTGGATGACGCGGCGCTGGAGAGCCTGCCGCTGTACGGCGTGCCGTTCGCCATCAAGGACAATATCGATCTTGCCGGTGTGCCGACCACGGCAGCCTGTCCGGCCTTCGCCTATACCCCGGAGCGCTCGGCCACGGTGGTCGAGCAGTTGATCAAGCTGGGCGCGGTGCCGCTGGGCAAGACCAATCTCGACCAGTTCGCCACCGGCCTCAACGGCACGCGCTCGCCCTATGGCGCCTCGATCAACAGCGTGCTGGAGAACTATCCCTCGGGCGGCTCCAGTGCCGGATCGCCGCTGACCGTGGCCCTGGGCCTGGCCAGTTTCGCCCTGGGCACCGACACGGCGGGCTCGGGTCGGGTTCCGGCAGCACTGAACAACCTGGTCGGCCTCAAGGCGAGCAAGGGGTTGATCTCCACCGCCGGCGTGGTTCCGGCCTGCCGCACCCTGGACTGCGTGACCACCTTCACCGCCACCGCGCCGGAGGCCAGCCAGTTGTTGCAACTGCTGGCGGTGCAGGACCCGCGCGATGAATACAGCCGGGCCAATGCCGGCTGGAACCTGGGCAGCGCCTTTGGCCGGGTCGGCAAGTTCCGCTTCGGCGTGCCAAGGGCTGAGGACCTTGAGTTCTTTGGCTGCGAAGAGGGCCCGGTACTGTTCGCGGCAGCGGTCGAGCGCTTGCAGGCGCTGGGTGGCGAGGCGGTGACGCTGGACCTTTCGCCATTCCTGGAAGCGGCGCGCTTGCTGTACGAAGGCCCCTGGGTGGCCGAGCGCTACAGTGTGGTCGGCGAGCTGGCGCGCAAGCAGCCCGAGGCGGTGCTGCCGGTGATCCATGCGGTACTGGCCAAGGCGCCGCAGGTCACTGGCGTCGACACCTTCCGCGCCCAATACCGGCTACAGCAGCTCAAGGCCGAATGCGACCGCCTGCTGGTCGGCCTGGATTGCGTCGTCACCCCGACCATCGGCCGCCCGGTGACCCTGGCCGAGCTGGCCGAGGAACCGGTGCTGCGCAACGCCGAACTGGGTTACTACACCAACTTCATGAACCTGCTGGACTATGCGGCGGTCGCGGTGCCCAGCGGCTTCATGGGCAGCGGTCTGCCCTGGGGCGTGACCCTGTTTGGCCGAGTCTTCACCGATCAGTACCTGCTAAGCCTCGCCAGCGCCTATCAAGGGCTCGACACTCCGCCTCGACCAGCGCGCAACGATCAGGTCAAGGTGGTGGTCTGTGGTGCCCACCTGGACGGGCTGGCACTCAACTGGCAGTTGAAGCAGCGTGGCGCGACCCTGGTCGAGGCCACCGTCAGCTCGCCTCATTACCGTCTCTACGCCCTGGCTGGCGGACCGGTGCAGCGTCCGGGGATGGTGCGGGTGGCCAGCGGGGGCGTGGCCATTGCCGTGGAAGTCTGGCAACTGCCCAGCGCTGCCCTTGGCGCCTTCCTCAGCGAAATCCCGGCGCCGCTGGGGTTGGGCAAGGTCGAGCTGAGTGACGGGCGTTGGGAGACCGGCTTCGTCTGTGACGGCTATGGGCTGGAGGGGGCGCGGGATATCAGCGAGTGGGGAGGGTGGCGTGCCTGGCTGAAGGCGTAATTGAACGCTTGCCACGAAATCGCATCAAGGCTGTCAGGTGCCTGCCTTGATCCTGGCAGTGTTCTTGAGATCGAGCGCCGCCCGCGCGGCGCATCGCGGCTAACAGCCGCTCCCACATCTGT
>NZ_JBMDIJ010000045.1:0-51032 GCF_057808595.1 Pseudomonas sp. FG98
GTGGAGTACTCCGCCGATCCTTGTGGGAGCTGGCCGGGCGGCGATCCGATTGCCGGCGATGAGGCCCTCAAGAACAAGCATGAAAGATCTTTCATGGCGCTTTTAATTTACTTAGCCAGCTAACAAATTCTATAAAAGAGTCCTGCGACAGAGTGCCGCAGTTAACCGGATTTGGAGTTTGCACATGACTGTCAAAGTAACTGAGCGCGACGAATCGAAACTGTCCCATGAAGGCGTGGCCGCTGGCGTGCGTATCTGGGATGTGCACCAGCAGGGTCAATTGGTCGGCATGTTCCACACTGAACAGGAAGCCCACCGCTATCGCATGGAGCTGGAAATCTGGGAAACCCGACGCCTGCAGTCCTGAGCCTCTCCAGAAAGCACAAACCCCGCCAAGGCGGGGTTTGTCGTTTTCAGCCGATCACCACATCAGGTCATCGGGAATCACGTAGGCGGCATACGGATCGTCGGCATCCGGCTCTTCCACCTGGGTGTTGAGCAGGAGGATGCGCTTGGGATCGCGCTCCTGGATCTTCAGCGCGGCCTCGCGCGGGATGATCTCGTACCCACCGCCATGGGCGACGATGGCCAGCGAGCCGCTGCTCAGCTTGCTGCGCATCAGGGCATTGACCGAGATGCGCTTGACCTTCTTGTCGTCGACGAAGTTGTAGTAGTCCTCGGTGGTCAGCTTGGGCAGGCGCGAGACCTCGATCAGTTGCTTGACCTGCGCGGCACGGGCCTTCTGCTCGGCCTTTTCCTGCTGCTGGCGGTTCAGCTCCTGGTCGCGCGCGGCCTTTTCGGCCATGGCGTCCTTGGCCAGGCGCTGCTGGCTGTCATCGACTTCGACCTGGCCCTTGTGTTCCAGGCGCTTCTGTTTCTTCTGCTCTTTGTTGACCTGCTTGACCTGCTTCTGGTTGACCAGACCGGCTTTGAGCAATTGGTCGCGAAGGGAAAGGCTCATCGTGTTCACTCACTTAATGCATCACGCTCAGCCGCAGCTGGGCAGGTTCTTTTCCTGACGCTTGGCTTCGCCCCAGAGCGCGTCCAAGTCTTCGAGGGTGCAATCTTCAATCGGACGCCCGCTGTCGCGCAATGCCTGCTCGATAAAACGGAAGCGTCGTTCGAACTTGGCGTTGGCGCCACGCAGGGCGTTCTCCGGATCGATCTTCAGGTGCCGGGCCAGATTGACCGTGGCGAACAGCAGATCGCCCACTTCATCGGCCAGGGCCGCGGCGTCGTTGTCGGCCATGGCTTCCAGCACTTCGTCCAGCTCTTCGCGGACCTTGTCCAGCACCGGCAAGGGCCCCGGCCAGTCGAAACCGACCTGGGCCGTGCGCTTTTGCAGCTTGGCCGCGCGTGACAAGGCCGGCAGGGCCGCCGGCACATCGTCGAGCAGCGACAGTTGCTCGGGCACGCCCTTTTCGGCGCGCTCCTCGGCCTTGATCTCTTCCCAGCGCTGCTTGACCTGATCTTCATCGAGGCGCGGGGTGTCCAGCGGCGCATACAGCTCGCCGGTGGGGAAAACGTGGGGATGCCGACGGATCAGCTTGCGGGTGATGCTGTCGATCACCCCGGCGAATTCGAAGCGGCCTTCTTCCAGGGCCAGTTGACTGTAATAGACCACCTGGAACAGCAGGTCGCCGAGCTCGCCCTGGAGGTGCTCGAAATCGCCGCGCTCAATGGCGTCGGCCACTTCGTAGGCTTCTTCGAGGGTGTGCGGGACGATGGTGGCGTAGGTCTGTTTCAGGTCCCAGGGGCAGCCGTATTGCGGATCGCGCAGGCGGGCCATGAGGTGCAGCAGGTCGTCCAGGGAATACATCGTCGGGTCTCGTCCGAGGGTTGCAACGCATTCGCCCGCCACCATCACGGCAGCGGGCGAAGGCAATCAAGGCGTGCGGTTGCGCCGGGTCTCGATGATGTTCGGCAACTGCGAGATCCGCCCGAGCAGACGACCGAGGGCGTCCAGACCGGGGATCTCGATGGTCAGCGACATCAGCGCGGTGTTGTCTTCCTTGTTCGAGCGGGTGTTCACCGCCAGCACGTTGATCCGCTCGTTGAGCAGGACCTGGGAGACGTCGCGCAGCAGACCCGGACGGTCGTAGGCACGCACCATGATGTCCACCGGGTAGGTCTGCACCGGCACCGGTCCCCAGCTGACCTGGATGATCCGCTCCGGCTCGCGCCCGGCCAGTTGCAGCACCGAGGCGCAGTCCTGGCGGTGGATGGTCACGCCGCGACCCTGGGTGATATAGCCGACGATGGCATCGCCAGGCAGCGGCTGGCAGCAACCGGCCATCTGGGTGAGCAGATTGCCGACGCCCTGGATCTGGATGTCACCCCGCTTGCCCGGCTTGAAGCCGCTGGCCTTGCGGGTGATCAGGTCGATTTCCTCGATGCGCTCCGGCTCGACCAGTTGCTGCGCGGCGTTGACCAGGTGCGCCAGGCGCAGGTCGCCGGCACCGAGGGAGGCGAACATGTCCTCGGCGGTGCGCAGGTTGGCTTTTTCCGCCAGGCGCTCGAAGTCCACCTGGGGCAGGCCGAGGCGGCTCAGTTCGCGTTCCAGCAGGGTCTTGCCGGCGGCGACGTTCTGGTCGCGGGCCTGCAGCTTGAACCAGTGGACGATCTTCGCTCGGGCCCGCGAGGTGGTGACGTAGCCAAGGTTGGAGTTCAGCCAGTCGCGGCTCGGGTTGCCGTGCTTGCTGGTGATGATCTCGACCTGCTCGCCGGTCTGCAGGCTGTAGTTGAGCGGCACGATGCGCCCGTTGATCTTGGCGCCGCGGCAGTTGTGGCCGATTTCGGTGTGCACGCGGTAGGCGAAGTCCAGCGGCGTGGCGCCCTTGGGCAGGTCGATGGCGTGGCCGTCGGGGGTGAACACGTAGACCCGGTCCGGTTCGATATCGACCCGCAACTGCTCGGCCAGGCCGCCGATGTCGCCCAGTTCCTCGTGCCACTCCAGCACCTGGCGCAGCCAGGAGATCTTCTCTTCGTAGTGGTTGGAGCCGGACTTGACATCGGTGCCCTTGTAACGCCAGTGCGCACAGACGCCGAGCTCGGCTTCCTCGTGCATGGCGTGGGTGCGGATCTGCACCTCGAGCACCTTGCCCTCGGGACCGATCACCGCGGTGTGCAGCGAGCGGTAGCCGTTTTCCTTGGGGTTGGCGATGTAGTCGTCGAACTCCTTGGGAATGTGCCGCCAGAGGGTGTGGACGATACCCAGCGCGGTGTAGCAGTCGCGCATTTCCGGGACCAGCACGCGCACCGCACGGACGTCGTAGATCTGGCTGAATTCCAGGCCCTTGCGCTGCATCTTGCGCCAGATCGAATAGATATGTTTCGCCCGGCCGCTGATATCGGCCTTGACCCCGGTGGCCAGCAGTTCGTTCTGCAACTGCGCCATGACGTCGTTGATGAAGCGCTCACGGTCGAGCCGGCGCTCGTGCAGGAGCTTGGCGATCTGCTTGTACTGGTCGGGTTCCAGGTAGCGGAAGGACAGGTCTTCCAGCTCCCACTTGATATGGCCGATGCCCAGGCGGTGGGCCAGCGGCGCGTAGATGTCGAACACCTCGCGAGCGACGCGGTGGCGCTTCTCGTCATCGGCGCCCTTCACCGCGCGGATCGCGCAGGTGCGTTCGGCCAGCTTGATCAGGGCCACGCGCACGTCGTCGACCATGGCCACGAGCATCTTGCGCAGGTTCTCGACCTGGGCCTGGGAACCCAGCACCAGGGAATGGCGGGGATTGAGACTGTCGCTGATGGCGGCCATGCGCAGCACGCCGTCGATCAGCTTGGAGACCACCGGGCCGAAACGCTGGGCGACCTCGGACAGGGTCACACGGCCCTCGCGCACACCGCGGTAGATGATCGCGGCGACCAGCGAATCCTGGTCGAGCTTGAGGTCCGCGAGGATTTCGGCGATTTCCAGACCGGCCTGGAAACTCGACGTGCCGTCGGCCCAGGAGTGTTTGGCCTGGTTGCCCTGCTTCTCGATTTCCTGGGCGAACTCGCAGGCAATCTTCAGGGCTTCACGGTCCAGCGCCGCATCGACGCTGCACACATGGTCCAGCCATGCATCGAGATTGATACTGCCGTCGGTGTTGACCGGCTGGTGCACTCTCACCTGTACCATCTTTGTTTACCTTTTCCTGCAGCGCATGCTCGATGCGCCTGAAAACTCGGGTGTCGTGCCATATGAACGATGAAGGCACGACACCGGGCGGCCAGCACAGCTAACCCACCTCGAATAACGCCATGGCCTCGACATGCGCTGTCTGCGGGAACATGTCGAGGATCCCGGCCCTTTTTAACCGGTAACCCTGCTTGATCAATTCAAGCGTATCGCGGGCCAGTGTCGCCGGATTGCACGACACATAGACCAATCGTTTCGCACCCAGTGCGGAGATTTTTCTGACGACCTCGTAGGCACCGTCGCGCGGTGGGTCCAAGAGTACCGCAGAAAAGCCTTCCGCCGCCCACCCGGACGCTGCCAGTGGGTGGGATAAATCCGCCTGAAAAAAGCGAACATTATTCAAATTATTGCCAAGGGCATTGGCGGCGGCGCGATCGACCATCACCTGCACCCCTTCCACCGCTACCACTTCGGCGGCCTTCTGCGCCAGCGGCAGGGCGAAATTGCCCAGGCCGCAGAACAGGTCCAGTACGCGCTCGTCCTGCTTTGGGGCGAGCCAGTCGAGGGCCTGTTCGATCATTGCGGTGTTGACCCCGGCGTTGACCTGGACGAAATCGCCCGGACGGTAGGCCAGGGTCAGGTTCCACGGTTGCAGTTCGAAACCGAGGGTGTGATCGGGTTCCACTGGTGCCGGTTCGCCTTCGCCTTGCAGCCACAGTTGCACGCCGGCTTCGACACAGAACGCCTTCAGCTTGCCCAGGTCAGCCTCGCCCAACGGCGCGGTGTGCCGCACCAACATGGCCAGGGCCGTACCGCTGAACAGTTCGACATGGCCGACCACCTGTGGCTTGCCCAGGCTTTGCAAGAGCAACGGCAGATGGCGCATCACCGACTGCAAGGGCTGTACCAGCACCGGGCAGTCGTCGATGGCAACGATGTCCTGGCTGGCTTCGGCACGGAAACCGACTTCCAGCTTTTTCGCTTTCTGGTCCCAGCGCACGGCGACCCGGGCGCGGCGACGATAGCCGAATTCCGGCCCGCTCAGCGGTGCGGCCCATTGCTCGGGGACGACGCCAGCGACCCGCTGCAGCTGTTCGGCGAGCAGGCGCTGCTTGAGTTCGAGTTGATCGGCATGGGGCAGGTGTTGCAGGTTGCAGCCACCACAACGGTCGAAGTGCCGGCACGGCGCCTCGCGCCGCTGCGGGCTGGCGCTGAAGACCCGCTCCAGGCGTGCCTCGACCACTTTGCCATGGGCGTTGAGCACCCGCGCCTCGACCTCTTCGCCGCCCAGGGCGCCGCTGACGAACCAGGTGCGGCCCTCGACGAAAGCGATGCCACGACCGTCGCCGGCCAGGCGTTCGATCGTCAGGCGCTGTTTCTTGCCCGCCGGCACCTGGGGCGCGCGGCTGCCGCCGGCCGGCTGGAAGCGCAGGCCGCCGTTACGTTTACCTTTGGACATCAGCGATCCGCGTCGAACAGGCCGGTCGACAGATAGCGGTCGCCACGGTCACAGATGATCGCCACCATGGTCGCGTTTTCCACTTCGCGGGACAGGCGCAGCATCGCCGCGACCGCACCACCGGAAGACACGCCACAGAAAATGCCCTCTTCCCGGGCCAGGCGACGGGTTACGTCCTCGGCCTCGCTCTGGGCCATGTCGACCACGCGATCGACGCGGCTGGCATCGAAGATCGACGGCAGGTATTCCTGCGGCCAGCGACGGATGCCGGGGATGGCCGAACCTTCCATCGGTTGCAGGCCGACGATCTGGATCTCGGGCTTCTGCTCCTTGAGGTAACGCGAGCAACCCATGATGGTGCCGGTGGTACCCATGGAGCTGATGAAATGAGTGATGTTGCCGCCGGTCTGGCGCCAGATTTCCGGGCCGGTGCTGACGTAGTGGGCCTCGGGATTGTCACCGTTGCCGAACTGGTCGAGGACCAGGCCGCGCCCCTCGTCGCGCAGGCGCTCGGCGAGATCGCGCGCGCCTTCCATGCCCTCTTCCTTGCTGACCAGGATCAGCTCGGCGCCATAGGCGGTCATCGCCGCCTTGCGTTCGGCGGTGGAGTTGTCGGGCATGATCAGGATCATCTTGTAGCCCTTGATCGCCGCCGCCATGGCCAGGGCGATCCCGGTATTGCCGGAGGTCGCCTCGATCAGGGTGTCGCCTGGCTTGATCTGGCCGCGCAGCTCGGCGCGGGTGATCATCGACAGCGCCGGACGGTCCTTGACCGAACCCGCCGGGTTGTTGCCTTCGAGCTTCACCAGGAGCGTGTTGCTGGTGTCACCGGCCATGCGTTGCAGGCGAACCAGAGGGGTGTTGCCGACGCAATCGGCGATGGTGGGGTACTGCAAGGTCATGGCGTTTTCGCAATCCAGACTCACGGGGCCGCCTATCATACCGGCAAACCGTCGCGCCCCATATCACGCAATATGCGCGCGTTATAGCGGATTGCTATAAGCCTCTGGCCTGGCCGCCAGCAAGTGGAAATTCAGGCGCAGGCCGCGCGCACCGTTCTGCGCCCACAGGCGCCCGCCCTGGCGCTGCATGGCGTTGCGGGCAATGCTCAGGCCCAGGCCGAAGCCGCCATCGCCGGGGCGTGAACCATCGAGACGGGTGAAGGCGGCGAAGATCCGCTCCAGCTCGGCTTCCGCCACCCCGCCGCCTTCATCCTCCAGCCACAGCAGCCAGTACTCGCCCTGGTGCTGGCCGCCGAGGCGGATCACGCCGTCCGCCGGGGAATGGCGAATGGCATTGCGCAGGATGTTTTCCAGGGCCTGGGCCAGGCTGTTGAGATGGCCCATCACCCAGCAGTCGCCGTCCAGCTCGCAACGCAGTTGGGCCCGCGGCCAGGCGGTTTCGAAGCAGGCATCCTCGCAGAGCATTTCCCACAGGGCGGCGATCTGGATCGGCTCGCACGGCAGCGGCGCCCGCTCGGCATCCAGCCAGGCCAGTTGCAGGGCATCCTCGACCAGCCGTTGCATGCCTTCGACCTCGCGGCCCAGGCGCTCGCGCAGGCATGTCGGGTCTTCCTCGCTGTCACTGGCCACCTGCAAGCGGCTCAGCGGCGTGCGCAGCTCGTGGGAAAGATCGCGCAGCAGTTGCTGTTGCAGGGCCACGGTGCCTTGCAGGCGCTCGGCCATGTCGTCGAAGGCACGCCCCAGCTCACCGAACTCGTCATGGCGGCTGGTGGTGGTGCTGGCTACCCGGGCGGTCAGGCGCTCGGCGCGCCAGGCGTTGGCCTGGTCGCGCAATTGGTGCAGCGGACGGATCAGCATGCGGTACAGGCCGACACAGAACAGCAGGGTCAGCAGGCCGGGAATCAGGCCATTGGTGACCATGCGCCAGAACAGCAGGTTCCAGCGGTCGGGAATCAGTCGGCGGGGCAGCTCGATCACCAGGCTGCCGAGGGCCGAGTCGTTGGGAAACGGCACGCGCATCCACGGCGCGGTGCTGGAGTGACGGCTGACCGGTCGATCGACACCGCGCAGGTTGGTCAGGCGCTCCACTTCGGCATCGGTCAGCGGCAGGCTGCCCAGGGGTTGCAAGTCGGGGCCGATCACGCTGATAAAGCCGCGCTCGCGCTCGCGCATGCCGGTCAGCCACAGGTCGACGCCGGCGGTGCCGCCGCTCTCCAGCGCCCGCTCGGCCTCGGCGGCATAGCCCTCCAGCACGGCACGGGCGTCGGCCGCGAGGTAGGCGTTGCGTACCTCCATCTGTCGACCCCACGACAGGGTCAGGCCGATCAGCAGCAGGCAGAAGCCCACCATGAGGATCGCCAGTTTCCAGAACAGCGAATGACGATTGGGCAAATCACTGGTCCTCGCCGGCGCTCAGGATGTAGCCCTGGCCCCACACGGTGCGCACCTGGCGCTCCTGGTAGCCGATGGCCTTGAGCTTGCGGCGGATCTGGCTGACATGCATGTCCAGGCTGCGGTCGTGGCGCGAATAACCGCGTTGCAGCACATGCTGGTAAAGGAAGGGCTTGCTCAGCACCTCGTCGGGGCTGCGCTGGAGAATGTCGAGCACCCGGTATTCGCTGGGCGTCAGGCCCGCCCACTGGCCCTCATGACAGACATCGCTGACCTCGTCATCGAAGCGCAGCTCGCCGGCGGGGGCCTTGGCCACAGGGGAATAGCGCCGTTCCAGGTCGACCCGGCGCAGGATCGCCTCGATCCGCACGCGCAGCTCGGTCATGCTGAACGGCTTGGGCAGGTAGTCGTCGGCGCCGCGCTGGAAACCGGTGATGCGGTCCGCCTCGGCGCCAAGGGCCGACATCATTATCACCGGCGTGCCGCTGCGCTCGCGCAACTGCACCAGGGCGTCGAGACCGGTCATGCCCGGCAGCAGGATATCCATCAGCACCACGTCGAAGTGCTGCTGGCGCGCCTGGTCCAGACCATCGCGACCGTTGCGGCACCAGGTCACGAGAAAGCCACTACGCTCCAGTTGCTCGTGCAGATAAGCACCCAGTACCGGATCGTCCTCGATCGCGAGAATGTTGGGGTTTCGGATGACGTCGGGATTCATTGGCGGCTGCTAGCAATTCTCAATCGCGCGATTATTGAGCAATAACTTCCCCCAGGCAACCAGACCCTAGTACAAAGCCCGGTTCGCTCAGGAGAGACAAACAGTGCATTACGCCGACACTCGCGGTAGCTTTCTTCCCATCCAGCGCCGCGCAGACACAGGAGATCGGGCGTGCTGAATCGTTTTGGAATCAGGACTCGCGTGCTCTTGCTCGCCGTGGTGCCGGCCGGCGCCATGGCCCTGGTGCTCGGCGGCTACTTCACCTGGCTGCAGCAGAACGAGCTGCAGACCGAACTGCTCCAGCGCGGGCGGATGATCACCGAGAGCCTGGCACCGCTGGTCGGCCCGGGCCTGGCGCGCAAGGACCGGGCGCAGCTTGAACGGATTGCCGCACAGACTCTGGAACAGGCCGATGTGCGCGCCGTGTCGTTCCTCGGCCCGGACCGCAGCAGCCTCGCCCATGCCGGGCCGAGCATGCTCAACAAGCCTCCCGCCGGCGGCGGCACGCAGATGCTGCAACGTGCCGGCAGCGATGCCACGCGCTACCTGCTGCCCGTATTCGGCTATCACCGCGACCTTGCCGACGATCCCCTGCCCCAGGAATCCGACCGTCTGCTGGGCTGGGTCGAGATCGAGATCTCCCATAGCAGCACCTTGCTGCGCGGCTATCGCGCACTGTTCGCCAGCATGCTGCTGATCCTCCTCGGCCTGATGGCCACCACCCTGCTCGCCCTGCGCATGAGCCGGGCGATCAACGGTCCGATCGGACAGATCAAGCATGCGGTCAGCCAGCTCAAGGACGGCAACCTGGAAGAACGCCTGCCGAGCATGGGCAGCTACGAGCTGGACGAACTGGCCGCCGGCATCAACCGCATGGCCGAGACCCTGCACAGCGCCCACGAGGAACTCCAGCACAGCATCGACCAGGCCACCGAGGACGTGCGGCAGAACCTGGAAACCATCGAGATCCAGAACATCGAGCTGGACATGGCGCGCAAGGAGGCGATCGAGGCCAGCCGGATCAAGTCCGAATTCCTCGCCAACATGAGCCACGAGATCCGTACGCCGCTCAACGGCATCCTCGGCTTCACCCACCTGTTGCAGAAAAGCGAGCTGACCCCGCGCCAGCACGACTACCTCGGCACCATCGAGAAATCCGCCGACAGCCTGCTGGGGATCATCAACGAGATCCTCGACTTCTCGAAGATCGAGGCCGGCAAGCTGGTGCTGGAGAGCATTCCGTTCAACCTGCGCGACCTGATCCAGGACACCCTGACCATCCTCGCCCCGGCCGCCCACGCCAAGCAGCTCGAACTGGTCAGCCTGGTCTACCGCGATACCCCGCTGTCGCTGATCGGCGACCCGCTGCGGCTGAAGCAGATCCTCACCAACCTGGTCAGCAACGCGATCAAGTTCACCCGCGAGGGCACCATCGTCGCCCGCGCCATGCTCGAGGACGAGCGCGAGGACTCGGTGCAGTTGCGCATCTGCATCCAGGACACCGGGATCGGCCTCTCGGCCCAGGATGTGCGGGCGCTGTTCCAGGCCTTCAGCCAGGCCGACAACTCGCTGTCGCGCCAACCCGGCGGCACCGGCCTGGGCCTGGTGATCTCCAAGCGCCTGATCGAGCAGATGGGCGGCGAGATCGGCGTCGACAGCACGCCGGGAGAAGGCTCGCAGTTCTGGATCAGCCTGAGCCTGCCGCGCGCCCGCGATACCACCGAGGACCAGCCGCTGCCGGCCCTGCACCAGCGGCGCACGGCGATCACCGACAACCACGACCTGGCGCGCCAGGCGCTGGAGCATCAACTGGAAGACTGCGGCCTGGCGGTCAGCACCTTCAATTCGCCGGAGCAACTGCTGGTCGCGGTCGAGGCCGCCCATCTGGCCGGACAGCCCTTCGAGCTGGCGGTGCTCGGGGTCAACCTGCACGACACCGCGCCGGAGCGCCTGGGCCAGTTGATCCAGCGCCTGGAGCAGTTCGCCTGCAAGGCCCTGGTGCTGTGCCCGACCACCGAGCAAACCCTGTACCACCCGTTCCTGCCCAATGCCCACGGCCAGCTCTACGCCAAGCCGGCGTGCACGCGCAAACTGCGCCGCGCCCTGCTCGAACTGGTCCAGCCGCGGCGCAGCCAGGGCGAGTTGAAGACCGTGCCCGGCCAGCGGCTGCCCAAGGTGCTGTGCGTCGACGACAACCCGGCCAACCTGCTGCTGGTGCAGACCCTGCTGGAAGACCTCGGTGCCGAGGTGCTGGCGGTGGACAGCGGCAAGGCCGCGCTCAAGGCGGTGCAGCAGGACAGCTTCGACCTGGTGCTGATGGACGTGCAGATGCCGGGCATGGACGGTCGCGAATGCACCGAGCAGATCCGTCGCTGGGAAGCCGGCCATGGCGGCCAGGCGCTGCCCATCGTGGCCCTCACCGCCCATGCCATGGCCAACGAAAAACGCGCCCTGCTGCACAGCGGCATGGACGACTACCTGACCAAGCCGATCAGCGACCGGCAACTGGCCCAGGTGGTGCAGAAATGGACCGGCATGGCCGTGAACGTGGCGCGAGACGAGCGCAGCAGCGGCAACCACTACGGCAGTAGCGAACTCAAGGTGCTCGACCCGGAGGAAGGCCTGCGCCTGGCCGCCGGCAAGCCGGACCTGGCCGCGGACATGCTGGCGATGCTGCTGGCCTCGCTGGAGTCCGACCGCCATGCGATCCGCGCCGCCCGCGATACCGGCGACCGCGCCGCGACCATCGAGCGCGTACACCGGCTCAATGGCGCCACCCGCTACTGCGGCGTGCCGCAATTGCGCGCCGCCTGCCAGCGCAGCGAAACCCTGCTCAAGCAGGACGATCCGCAGGCGCAGCAGTCCCTCGACGACCTGGAGCGGGCCATCGACCGCCTGACCCACGCCGCGCGCCAGAGCGCCTGACCTGAAGCAAGGCGCGCATACGGCACTTGGCTACACTGGCCACTCGGCCATCAGGGAGCATGTGCGATGCGCGTCTTGTTTTTCAGCAGCCAGTCCTATGACCAGGACAGTTTCACCGCCGCCCCGGCAGTCGCCGGGCTGGAGCTGCACTTCCAGCCCGCCCGCCTGACCGAGGACACCGCCACCCTCGCCGCCGGCCATGAAGTGGTCTGCGCCTTCATCAACGATGACCTTTCGGCACCGGTGCTGGAGCGCCTGGCCGCCGCCGGCACACGCCTGATCGCCCTGCGCTCGGCCGGCTACAACCATGTCGACCTGGCCGCTGCCCGGCGCCTGGGCCTGACCGTGACCCGGGTCCCGGCCTATTCGCCGCATGCGGTGGCGGAGCATGCGGTGGCACTGATCCTGGCCCTCAACCGGCGCCTGCACCGCGCCTACAACCGCACCCGCGAAGGGGATTTCAGCCTGCATGGCCTGACCGGCTTCGACCTGCATGGCAAGACCGTCGGCGTGGTCGGCACCGGGCAGATCGGCCTGGCCTTCGCCCGCATCATGGCCGGCTTCGGCTGCCAGTTGCTGGCCTACGATCCGTACCCCAATCCGCAGGTCGAAGCCCTGGGCGCGCGCTACCTGCCGCTGGAGCAACTGCTGCGCCAGTCCAACATCATCAGCCTGCACTGCCCGCTGACTCCGCAGACCAAGCACCTGATCAACATCCAGAGCCTTGGCAACCTGCTGCCCGGCGCCATGCTGATCAACACCGGACGCGGCGCGCTGGTGGACACCCCGGCACTGATCGAGGCCCTGAAAAGCGGCCACCTGGGTTATCTGGGGCTGGACGTGTACGAGGAAGAAGCGCAGATCTTCTTCGAGGACCGCTCCGACCAGCCGTTGCAGGATGACGTGCTGGCGCGGCTGCTGACCTTCCCCAATGTCATCGTCACCGCCCACCAGGCCTTCCTGACCCGCGAGGCACTGGCAGCCATTGCCGCGACCACCCTGGACAACATCGCCCGATGGATGGTCGGCGAGCCGCAGAATCTGGTGGAGGGATGAGGTAGGATACGCGGCAAATTTGGAGGCCCCATGGTCGAACACGATTTCCGCTACACCCTCTTCAACCCGCAACACACCCTGATCGAATGCCGCGCGCTGGTGCCTGGCCGTTACCAGGTCACCGGCAACGGCGGCTCGATCCAGAAAGGCGACGTCCTGCTGGTCACCCTCAAGGGCAGCAAGGACTTGTCCATGCGCCTGACCGTCGACAGCGTCCGCCACCTGATCAACCCGCGCGGCCAGTGGGTCGCGGTGGCCACCGGTCCGGTCTTCGGCGAATTGGCCATCCACCAGTGGCAGGTCCAGTGCAATGGCTGCGAGGCGGTCCTCGACTTCGAATTCGCGGTGGATGCCAAGCTCGGCAAGAAAGCCCAGCAACCGGCCGCCGTGGCGCGTATCGCCGAGCTGGGCTGGGCGACCAAGGGCGACAAGCACCTGTGCCCGAAATGCCGGGAGCAGGCGCAGTGAACAAGCTGTTATTGAGCGGCGCGGTGGTCGCGGCCCTGGCGGGCTGCGCGGCCGAGCCGGTGAAGCTGCAGAAGGAACGCAGCTATGTGCTGGAGTGGATCGGCGAACGCCCGCTGATGGACTACAGCCACCTGACCCTGACCCTCGCCGACGACGGCCGCGCCTATGGCAACGCCGGCTGCAACCACTGGTTCGCCCAGTACAGCCTGGCGGGCGACCAGCTCAGCTTCGGCACCATCGGCAGCACCCGCAAGCTGTGCGCGCCGGCGGTGATGGAGCAGGAAAAACGCTTCTTGCAGGCGCTGACCAAGGTGGAGCGCTGGGATGTCTCGCCGATCGAGCAGATCCGCTTCTGGCCGGCCGAGGGCAAGCCGCTGCGCTTCTGGCCTGAGGAAGGCTGATATCTGAAGGCTTGCGAAAAACCTGTGGGAGCTGGCTTGCCAGCGATTGCAATAGTGAATTCACTACTGTCATCGCTGGCAAGCCAGCTCCCACAAGGTCCGCGTCGAGTCAGGCGCCTTTGAGGGCCTTGATCTTCTCCACCAGCCCCGCCTCGGTCTGCTCGCCCATCAACTGCTCACGCACCTTGCCCTTGTCGTCGATGATGTAGGTCACCGGCAAGCCTTCGGCCCGCGGCAGGTCATAGCGCTCGGCCGGGTCCTGGGCCAGCACGGTGAAGCCGATGCCCATGGTTTCCACCGATTTCTTCAGTTCCTCGCCCTGCAAGCCGTCGAAGTTCACTCCGACCACGGTCACGCCCTGGCCCTGCCACTCCTTGGCAAAGTGATTCAGCTCGGGAATCTCCACCCGGCACGGGCCGCACCATTCGGCCCAGTAGTTGAGGACGATCCAGCGTCCGTCGAGTTGCTCGGCTTTCACCGTGTTGCCGTTCTGGTCGAGGCCGTAGTCCGCACCGCAACCACCGAGCATCAGGCTCATGCTGATGGCCAGGGCTGCTGCCAAACGCCTTGTCATGGGTCAATCCTTCTTCAAGATTCAGGCAATATGCCGGTTTGCTGCGGTTAGAATACCCGCCACTCACAGCCGTATGCGACCCTGACATGACCGACCTGACGCTCTACCACAACCCGCGCTGCTCCAAATCCCGTGGCGCGCTGGAACTGCTCGAAGCCCGCGGCCTCGCCCCCGAGGTGGTGCGCTACCTGGAAACCCCGCCGGACGCGGCGACCCTCAAGGCCCTGCTCGGCAAGCTGGGCATCGGCGCCCGCCAGTTGCTGCGCACGGGCGAGGACGAATACAAGAGCCTCGACCTGGCCAACCCGGCCCTGAGCGACGATCAGTTGATCGCCGCCATGACCGAGCATCCCAAGCTGATCGAACGGCCGATCCTGGTGGCCGGCGACAAGGCGGTCATCGGTCGTCCGCCGGAAAAAGTGCTGGAGATCCTGCCGTGAGCCAGCCGTACATCCTGATCCTCTATTACAGCCGCCACGGCTCCACCAGCGAGATGGCCCGGCAGATCGCCCGTGGCGTCGAACTGGCCGGCCTGGAAGCACGCCTGCGCACGGTGCCGGCGATCTCCACCGAATGCGAAGCGGTGGCCCCGTCGATCCCCGAGACCGGCGCCCTCTACGCCACCCTCGACGACCTGCGCAACTGCGCCGGCCTGGCCCTGGGCAGCCCGACCCGCTTCGGCAACATGGCGGCGCCGCTCAAGTACTTCATCGATGGCACCAGCAGCCTGTGGCTGAGCGGCGGCCTGGTGGGCAAGCCAGCTGCGGTGTTCACCTCCACCGCCAGCCTGCACGGCGGCCAGGAATCGACCCTGCTGTCGATGCTGCTGCCGCTGATGCACCACGGCATGCTGATCATGGGCCTGCCCTACAGTGAATCGGCGCTGATCGAGACCCGTGGCGGCGGTACGCCCTATGGCGCCAGCCAC
The DNA here is from genome assembly GCF_057808595.1 of Pseudomonas sp. FG98. NCBI lineage: Bacteria > Pseudomonadati > Pseudomonadota > Gammaproteobacteria > Pseudomonadales > Pseudomonadaceae > Pseudomonas > Pseudomonas sp. FG98. Next base: position 15,010 of record NZ_JBMDIJ010000045.1, read on the forward strand.
CATGCCGGGGCCGATGGCAAGCGCGACCTGGACGCCGACGAGATCGCCCTGTGCCGGGCCCTCGGCCAGCGCCTGGCGAGCACCGCGAAATTGCTGGAGAACGGGCGTGGCTAAAAAGCCGAAGATTCTTCCGCCCGCCGAATGGCTGGAGCCGCGGGTGCGCCTGACCCGTGCCCTGAGCATGCTGGCGTTTGTCAGCCTGGTACTGCTGGTGGTGGTGAAGACGTTGTTCTTCACCGACCTGCACGGCGCGCGCAGCTGGGTGATCCTCGGCGTGCAGTTGCTGCCGCTGGCGCTGGTGGCGCCGGGGATGATTGGCGGCAGCGCCCGCGCCCATGCCTGGATGTGCTTCGTGCTCAACCTGTACTTCATCATGGGGGTGGAAGCGGCATTCGACCCGGCGCGGGCACTGTTCGGCTGGCTGGAGGTGGTGATCAGCGTGACGTTGTTCGTCAGTGCCTTGCTGTATATCCGCTGGCGGTTTCAGTTTGATCGGCGGATGGCAGGGGAAGGATCTGTTTGATTTAAGGGCCTCATCGCCGGCAATCGGATCGCCGCCCGGCCGGCTCCCACAAGGTTTAGTGTTGTACACGGAACCTGTGGGAGCTGGCGTTGCCAGCGATGAGGCCCTAAAGAACACCATCAATGATTGACGGTATGCGCCAGCATCACCGACAACTGGCACAGCGGCCGCCCGCTTTCGGCGTGCCACTGGTTGAAGGCTTCCTGCACCAGCGCCAGGTCGCGCTGGCTGGTGGGCTGCTTGTCGACCACGCCCTGGGCGATCAAGGCCGCCGACATGTCATCGGTGGGAATGAAGGTATCCTTGCCGACCATGCGCAGGAACCGCGGCGCCGACAGCCCGCCCAACTGGTTGCCGTGCTTGGCCAGGTACTTCCACAGGCCGACGATATCGGTCACCGGCCAGTCGGCGATCAGCGCGCCGAAACTACCCTTCTCCTTTTGCACGTCGAGCACCATCTGCGCGTTGCGCGGCACGCTCTTGAGCTTGCCCAGGTGACGGATCAGGCGGGTGTCCTGCATCAGCCGCTCCAGGTGCTCGGCGCCCATCAGCACCACCTTCTCCGGGTCGAAGCCGAAGAACACTTGCTCGAACGCCGGCCACTTGGCGTCCACCAGGCTGTGCTTGAGCCCGGCGCGGAACACACGCAGGGCCAGGGTCGAGAGGTAGCGGTCGTCGCTGATCGCGCGCAACTGCTCCGGGGTTTTCGGCTGGGGCAGGTAAGCCTCCAGCGCGGCCGCGGAGCCGAAGCGGTTAAGGCAGTACTCATGCAGCCACTGGTAGTCGCGCATGGGTCAGATGTTCAGCACGTCGAGGAAACGCGCCGGCGCGTTCTCGTCGATGCGCAGGCTGGTGAAGTCGAACAGGTTGCGGTCGGCCAGTTGCGACGGCACCACGTTCTGCAGGGCGCGGAAGATGCTGTCGGTACGGCCCGGGGTCTTGCGTTCCCACTCCACCAGCATGTCCTTGACCACCTGGCGTTGCAGGTTTTCCTGGGAGCCGCAGAGGTTGCACGGAATGATCGGGAATTCGCGCATGTCCGAGTAGGCCTGGATGTCCTTCTCCGAGCAGTAGGCCAGCGGGCGGATCACCACGTTGCGGCCGTCGTCGGCACGCAGCTTCGGCGGCATGGCCTTCATGGTGCCGTTGAAGAACATGTTGAGGAAGAAGGTCTCGACGATGTCGTCGCGGTGGTGACCGAGGGCCATCTTGGTCGCGCCGATCTCGTCGGCGAAGGTGTACAGGGTGCCGCGGCGCAGGCGCGAGCACAGCGAGCAGGTGGTCTTGCCTTCCGGGATCAGTTCCTTGACCACCGAGTAGGTGTCCTTCTCGACGATGTGGTACTCGATGCCCAGGGTCGCCAGGTAGGCCGGCAGCACGTCCTCGGGGAAGCCGGGCTGCTTCTGGTCCATGTTCACCGCGACGATCTCGAACTTGATCGGCGCCACTTTCTGCAGGTGCAGCAGAACGTCGAGCATGGTGTAGCTGTCCTTGCCGCCGGACAGGCAGACCATGACCTTGTCGCCATCCTCGATCATGTTGTAGTCGGTGATGGCTTCGCCGGCGAGACGGCGCAGGCGTTTTTGCAACTTGTTCTGATTGACCGAAAGGGTGCCCATGGCGCTTGAATCCGCGAGGTGTGACAAAAGGCGCGTATTTTACGCACAAACCGCCGCGCGACACAGACCCATCCGATAAAGACTGCAAGGAAATCAAGCCCTGCCCTGACAGCGCGATTTGCTCTAAAAAAGCGGATTTGTGCGGCGAACGCCTTCCTATACTGCGACATAAGACCGCAGCAATAGCGGCCTGTCCTGTCCGGCCCGTGCCTTGTGGGCTAGCAAGCGCTCCAACGGGGGGCGATTGGAAACGACGTAGGAGTGATTGGCATGATCCATCACGTTGTAGGGCTGTTCACCCATCCCGACCAGGAATGGCGGGAAATCCGTGGCGAAGAAGAAACCATCAGCCACATGTACCTCACCCATACCCTGATCCTCGCGGCGATCCCCGCAGTTTCGGCCTTTATCGGCACCACCCAGGTCGGCTGGGTCATCGGCGAGCGCGCCCCGGTCATGCTGACCATGGAAAGCGCCCTGTGGATGACCATCATGTCGTACCTGGCCATGCTTGCCGGCGTCGCGGTGATGGGCGCCTTCATCCACTGGATGGCGCGCACCTACGATGCCAATCCGAGCCTGGCGCAATGCATCGCGTTCGCCACTTACACCGCTACCCCGCTGTTCATCGGCGGCCTGGCGGCGCTGTACCCGCACCTGTGGCTGGGCATGATCGTCGGCACGGCGGCCATCTGCTACACGGTGTACCTGCTGTATGTCGGGCTGCCGACCTTCATGAACATCCCTTCCGACGAAGGCTTCCTGTTCTCCAGCTCGGTGCTGGCGGTGGGCCTGGTGGTGCTGGTCGCCATCATGGCCTTTACCGTGATCACCTGGGGACTGGGCGTGGGGCCCGTCTACACCAACTAGAAAAGATGCCAGCAACCTAGGGGCAACACCTCGGGCCGCCGCAAGGCGGCCCGACTCTGTCCGCAGACCTCTCCATGTGCAGACCAATGGTCTCGGCAGCGCTTCGGTGATTGCGGCATAATCGGCCGCCTCAGGAGTACCGTCACGCATGCCAGAGCTGCTCAGAACCCGCGTCGAAGACTGCTACAAGCAAGCAGAAACCTTTTTCAAACGTCCCTTCCAGCGCCCCGAGGTCAGCTTCAAGTTGCGCGGGCAAAAAGCCGGTGTCGCCCACCTCCACGAAAACCTGCTGCGCTTCAACCTGCAGCTGTACCGGGAAAACAGCGAGGATTTCCTGCGCCAGACCGTGGCCCACGAAGTCGCCCACATGATCGCCCACCAACTGTTCGGCGACCGCATCCAGCCCCACGGCGAGGAATGGCAACTGATCATGCGCGGGGTCTATGAACTGCCGCCGAACCGTTGCCACAACTACGATGTGAAACGCCGTACCGTGACCCGCTACATCTATCGCTGCCCCTGCCCCGACAGCGACTTCCCGTTTTCCGCGCAACGCCACGGCCTGGTGCGCCAGGGCCGCCGCTATCTGTGCCGCAAGTGCCGGCAGACCCTGGTGTTCAGCGGCGAAACCCGTTTCGAATAACGCCATACGGCCTACGCATTAATCACGAATCGTGAATTTCACGATTCCATTCCACCAATTGATGCGCCATATGCATTGAATGATCCTTCCCGGCAGTCCGGCCCTCCACGCAAGGGCCGTGCACCGATGTCTTCGGACTCGCATAACAATTCAACCGCGAGCACTGCCATGAACAGCCCGAGAACCCTCTACGACAAGCACATCGACTCCCACAGCGTCTGCACCCTGGACGAACATGGGCATGTGCTGCTGTATATCGACCGCCAGGTCGCCAACGAATACACCAGCCCGCAGGCCTTCAGCGGCCTGCGCGAAGCCGGACGCAAGGTCTGGCGACCGGCGGCGACCTTGTGCGTGGTCGACCACGTCAACCCCACCGCGCCGCAGCGCATCGCCGCCATGCCGGATGCCGGCGGCGCCTTGCAGGTGTCGTATTTCGAGCAGAATTGCCGGGACTTCGGTATCGAGCTGTTCGACGTGCTGGACAAGCGCCAGGGCATCGAACACGTGGTCGCGCCGGAACAGGGCTTCATCCTGCCGGGCATGGTGGTCGCCGCCGGTGACAGCCACACCACCACCTACGGCGCGCTGGGCGCCTTCGGCTTCGGTATCGGCACCTCGGAGATCGAGCATCTGCTGGCGACCCAGACCCTGGTGTACAAACGCCTGAAGACCATGCACGTCAAGGTTTCCGGGCCCCTGGGCAGCGGCGTGACCTCGAAGGACATCATCATGGCGCTGATCCGCCGCATCGGTGCTTCCGGCGCCACCGGCTACGCCATCGAGTTCAGCGGCCCGACCATCACTGCGCTCAGCGTCGAGGCGCGCATGACCATCTGCAACATGGCGGTGGAAGCCGGCGCCCGGGGCGCCTTCATGGCTCCGGACGACAAGGTCTTCGCCTACCTCAAGGACAAGCCCCGGGCCCCGCGCGGCGAGCTGTGGGACCAGGCGGTGGCGCGCTGGCGCGAGCTGTACAGTGACCCCGGCGCGCGCTTCGACGCCGAGGTGGAACTGGACGCTGCGGCGCTGGAGCCCATGGTTACCTGGGGCACCAGCCCGGATCAGGCCGCACCGATCGGCGCCCAGGTGCCGGATCCGAGCCAGGAGCCCGACCTGATCCGCCGCCAGGACCTGCAACGGGCACTGCGCTACATGGGCCTGGAGCCGGGCACCCGGCTCAACGAAATCACCATCAGCCACGCCTTCATCGGCTCCTGCACCAACGCCCGCATCGAAGACCTGCGCGACGCCGCCCGGGTGGTGCGCGGACGCAAGGTGGCGGCCCATGTGCGGGCGATGATCGTCCCTGGCTCGACCCTGGTCCGCGACCAGGCCGAAGCCGAGGGGCTGGCCCAGGTGTTTCGCGAGGCAGGGTTCGAGTGGCGCCAGTCAGGCTGTTCGATGTGCCTGGCGATGAACGACGACGTGCTGAGCCCCGGCGACCGCTGCGCCTCCAGTACCAACCGCAACTTCGAAGGCCGCCAGGGCGCCGGTGCACGCACCCACCTGATGAGCCCGGCGATGGTCGCCGCCGCTGCGGTCAGCGGCTACCTGACCGACGTTCGCCACTTCGCCCTGGAGGCCTGACATGCAACCTTTCGATAGCGTCTGCGGCACTGCCGCGCCCCTGCTGGCCGCCAACGTCGATACCGACGTGATCATGCCCAAGCAGTTTCTCAAGGGCATCGACCGCGCCGGGCTGGATCGCGGGGTGTTCTTTGACTTGCGCTTTCTTGCCGATGGCCAGGCGAACCCGGAATTCGTGCTCAACCAGGGGCCGTGGCGCTGGAGCCGGTTCCTGGTGGTCGGGCCGAACTTCGGCTGCGGCTCCAGCCGCGAGCATGCGGTGTGGGGGCTCAAGCAGTTGGGGATTCGCGCGCTGATCGGCAGCAGTTTTGCCGGGATCTTCTTCGACAACTGCCAGCGCAACGGCGTGCTGCTGGTCCAGTTGCCCGAGGCCACCGTGCAGGAGATCGGCCGGCTGGTGGGCAATGCCGAGGATGCCGAGCTGTGCATCGACCTGCCGGCCCAGGAGATCCGCCTGCGCAACGGCCAGTGCATCCGGTTCGAGATCGATCCGCTGCGCAAGGAGGCCCTGGTGCTGGGGCTGGATGCGATCGGCAGCACCTTGCAACGTACGGCGCAGATCAGGGATTTCGAGGCGGGGCATTTGCTGCGTAATCCGTGGTTGGCCTGATCGTCCGGTATTGATCTTTCGGGCCTCATCGCTGGCAACGCCAGCTCCCACTGTGACCGAGTGCACCGCGAAACCTGTGGGAGCCGGCTTGCCGGCGATGAGGCCCGAAAGCGTGCTACCGCTCCCGCAGATACCCCTCGAGAAACTTCACGCACACGCGCAATTTCGCCGAGTCCGACAGCCGCGTCGGGTACACCGCCCAGATGTTCGCGCTCTGGCTGTACTCGTGCAGCACCTGCACCAGCCGCCCCTGCGCCAGCAGCGGCTGCACGTCCCATTGCGAGCGCAGCAGGATGCCCTTCCCACCCAGCGCCCACTGCAACACGATCTCGCCATTGTTCGACGACAGCGGCCCGCTGACCCGCACCGACTCGGCCTTGCCGCCGTGTTCCAGGTGCCAGATGCCGAACGGGTTGTTGCGCTCCTTGAGCACCAGGCAGTCGTGCTCGGCGAGGTCCTTGAGGCATTGCGGCGTACCCCGCGCCGCCAGGTATTCCGGGGTGGCGCAGAGCAGCCGGCGGTTGCTGACCAGCTTGCGGCTGATGTGATGGCCCGGCAGGTCGTCACCGACACGGATCTCCAGGTCGAAGCCCTCGGCAACGATGTCCACCGCGCGGTCGAACACGTCCAGGCGTACTTCCAGGTCCGGGTAACGCGAGGTCAGCTCGGCGATCGCCGGAGCCACGTGGTTACGCCCGAAGCCGAAGCTGCTGCAGATGTGCAGCATGCCCCGTGGCGCCTTGCGCGCATCGGTCAGTTCGCCGACGAAGTCATCCAGGTCATCGAGGATGCGGATCGCCCAGCGCTGGGTGCGCTCGCCCGCCTCGGTCAGGGCGATGCGCCGGGTAGTGCGGTGCAGCAGGCGGGTCCGCAGGGTTTCTTCGAGGATGCGGATGCGCTTGCTGACGTAGGCCGGCGATTGCCCCAGCTCGTCGGCAGCGCCGGCGAAGCTGGACTTGCGGATCACCGTGAGGAATACCCGAAGGTCTTCCGGCAGCGGGGATTCGATACGAAGTGTGTTCATAGCTCTTATGGTTCGCGCGTTTATTCCACTAAACGCGAAGGATAGCATTCCTCCATCGACGCTCCGAGCCGCGGATTCGGAGACCTCGAACACTCCTCCTACAACAACAAACAGAGGAACGACCATGAGCCTGGTTTCCGATTCCGCGCTGGCCCCTGCCGGCACCACCGACTCTGCACTGCGCCGCCTGCTGCGCTACGAGATCGGCGTGATCCCGCTGCCGTACTTCATCGGCATCGCCTTGACCGTGTTTCTTTCCGCTCACTTCGGCCTGCTGCCGAAAACCATGATCGGCGGCCTGGCCGTGATCATGACCATGGGCGTGTTCTTCGGCCAGGTCGGCCAGCGCCTGCCGATCCTCAAGGAAATCGGCGGCGGCGCCATCCTGTGCCTGATGCTGCCGTCGGTGCTGGTGTTCTACGGCTTCTTCGGCAGCACCACCCTGGATGCGACGAAGATGCTGATGAAGGACGCCAACTTCCTCTACTTCGTCATCGCCAGCCTGGTGGTCGGCAGCATCCTCGGCATGAACCGCTTCATCCTGGTCCAGGGCATGCTGCGCATGTTCGTGCCGCTGCTGGTCGGCACCCTGGCCGCGGTGGCTGCCGGGCTGCTGGTGGGCACGCTGTTCGGCTACAGCGTCTATCACACCTTCTTCTTCATCATCGTGCCGATCATCGGCGGCGGTATCGGCGAAGGTATCCTGCCGCTGTCGCTGGCCTATTCGGCGATCCTCGGCGGCAGCCCTGACCAGTACGTGGCGCAACTGGTGCCGGCGGCGGTGGTGGGCAATATCGTCGCGATCATCTGCGCCGGCGTGCTGGCCCGCCTGGCCCTGCGCAAGCCGGCACTGAACGGCGACGGCATGCTGATCCGGGCCAAAGAGGAAAACGACCTGTTCCGCGAAAGCGAAGACAAGAGCACGGCCATCGACTTCCGCTACATGGGTGCCGGGGTGCTGCTGATCTGCGCCTTCTTCGTCCTCGGCGGCCTGCTGGAGAAGGTGGTGCACATTCCCGGGCCGGTGATGATGATCCTGGTGGCGGTGCTGTTCAAATACCTGCAAGTGCTGCCGCAGCGCCTGGAAGACGGCAGCAAGGCGTTCTACAAGCTGGTATCGACCGCCTTCATCTGGCCGGTGATGATCGGCCTGGGCATGCTCTATGTGCCGCTGGACAGCGTGGTCAAGGTGTTCTCGGTGGGCTATGTGCTGGTGTGCACGGCGGTGGTGATCGCCATGACCCTGGCGGGCTTCCTGATCGGCAACCTGCTGAAGATGTTCCCCATCGAGTCGGCCATCGTCACCTGCTGCCACAGCGGCCTGGGCGGTACCGGCGACGTGGCGATCCTGTCGGCGGCCAACCGCATGGCGCTGATGCCCTTCGCGCAGATCTCGACGCGTATCGGCGGCGCCTCGACGGTGATCCTGGCGACCCTGCTGCTGGGCCTGCTGCACTGATCGCCAGGCATGAAAAAGCCCATCCGGAGATGGGCTTTTTCGGTCACGCGAAAGGCTTAGCGAACGGCCGGGCCTTCAGCGACGCCCAGGTCGTCGACAGGACGGGTTTCAACCAGTGGCGAACCACCGGAGTCCAGTTCGTTGTGCAGCTTGTCTTCGTCCAGTTCCTTGACCCACTTGGCGACGACAACGGTCGCTACGGCGTTGCCGATCAGGTTGGTCAGGGCACGGGCTTCGGACATGAAGCGGTCGATACCGAGGATCAGCGCCAGGCCGGCAACCGGCAGGTGGCCGACGGCGGACAGGGTGGCAGCCAGGACGATGAAGCCCGAACCGGTTACGCCAGCAGCACCTTTGGAGGCAACCAGCAGCACCAGCAGCAGGGTGATCTGGTGGGTGATGTCCATGGTGGTGTTGGTGGCCTGGGCGATGAACACCGCGGCCATGGTCAGGTAGATCGAGGTACCGTCGAGGTTGAACGAGTAGCCGGTCGGGATCACCAGGCCAACCACGGATTTCTTCGCGCCCAGGCGCTCCATCTTGGTCAGCATGCGTGGCAGGGCGGATTCCGAGGAGGAAGTACCCAGCACGATCATCAGTTCTTCACGGATGTAGCGGATCAGTTTCAGGACGCTGAAGCCGTGGGCACGGGCGATACCGCCGAGGATGACCAGGATGAACAGCAGGCAGGTGATGTAGAAGCAGGCCATCAGGTAACCCAGCTGCACCAGCGAACCGACGCCGTACTGGCCGATGGTGAAGGCCATGGCGCCGAAGGCACCGATCGGAGCCAGCTTCATGATCATGTTGATGATGTTGAACATGACATGGGCGAAGCGGTCGATCATTTCCAGCAGCGGCTTGCCGTAGGAGCCCAGGCGGTGCAGGGCGAAGCCGAACAGTACCGAGAACATCAGCACCTGCAGGATGTCGCCGTTGGCGAAGGCGCCGACCACGGTGGCCGGGATCACGTTGAGCAGGAAGCCGACGGTGGTCTGCTGCGCACCGGCGGCGGCGTAGGCGGCCACGCTGCTGGCGTTCAGGGTGGACACGTCGATGTTCATGCCGGCGCCCGGCTTGACCACGTTGACGACAACCAGGCCGATGATCAGGGCGACGGTGGAGACGATCTCGAAGTACAGCAGCGCGTAGCCACCGGTCTTGCCTACCGACTTCATGCTCTGCATGCCGGCGATACCGCTCACCACCGTACAGAAGATGATGGGTGCGATGACCATCTTGATCAGTTTGACGAAACCATCACCCAGCGGCTTCAGGGCGACGCCGGTTTCCGGGAGGTAATGGCCGAGGAGGATACCGATGGTGATGGCTACCAACACCTGGATATACAGCGATTTGTACAGTGGCTGACGGGTTGTCGTCATGGCTATGTTCCTCAAGGGCACCGACCGGTCCTTCCCAGGACGCGTGGCACCTGAATCGCGAACCCTCCTGCACTGGAGGGATTTGTTGTGTCGAGCTGCGTGGCAGAACTCTGCGAGGTTCATAGCAAGCGCGGTGCCAGTTTGCGCTTTCGCGGTGCAAGACCAGTATTTCCGGGGATTTCTCGCACAATCAGGTGGCACGCCCCAGGGGGCAGGTTGGCGGATTTCCGCCCGAGGCGGAATTTCGCCAGGCCAGGCTGGCGGATATCCGCCTACGAAAAGCAGGGAAATAGCTGACAGGCGAACAGCCGACTACTGTCAGTCAGCAGTAAAACGGATGCGGAAGGCTGCGCCGCCAAGCGGAGAATCGCCGAGGGTCAGGCGGGCGTCGTAGCTGTCGATGATGTCCTTGGCCACCGCCAGGCCGATACCCTGCCCCGGGTACTGGCGATCGAGCCGTTCGCCACGCTGGAGAATGCGCTCGCGCTGGTCCGGCGGCACGCCGGGGCCGTCGTCCTCGATGCACAGCTCCAGCATGCCATCCACCTTGCCCAGGCTGATGCGCACCTGGCCCAGGCACAGGCGCCAGGCGTTCTCCAGCAGGTTGCCGAGCAACTCCATCAAGGCCCCCTGCTCCATCGGTACCCGGGCGTCGTCGACCAGGTCGAAGGCGACCTCGACCTGCTTGTCGCGATAGACCTTGGCCAGGGTACCGCACAGGCTGTCGAGCAACGGCCGCAGCTGCACCTGGTGACGCACCAGGCCGCTCTTGCGCAGGCTGGCGCGCTGCAACTGGTAGTCGATCTGCTGGCTCATGCGCTCGATCTGGCTTTGCAGCACCCGCGCCTGCTCGCGATCCGCCGGGCGCTGGGCCATGCCTTCGCTGACACCCTGCAAGACCGCCAGCGGGGTTTTCAGGCTGTGGGCCAGGTCGCCCAGGGAGTCGCGGTAGCGTCCACGCTGCTCACGCTCGCTGCGCAGCAGGCGGTTGAGCGAGCGGGTCAGGCGCAGCAGCTCGCGCGGGTGCTCGCCGCTGAGTCCGTCACGGGCGCCGGACTCGATCTCGTCGAGCTCCACGGTCATCCGCCGCAGCGAACGCAGGCCCCAGGTCAGTCCGGCCCAGAGCAGCACCATCAGCACCAGCAGGGCCGCGCCGAAGCCGAGGTAGAGCTTTTCCCGCAGGCCATTGAGGGTTTCCCGGTATTCGCGTACCGGTTGCAAGGCGACGATGCTGTAGGCCGCGCTCTTGCCGCCGAGCAGCTTGACCTCGACGTCATAGACGAAGAACTCCTCGCCATCGTCCTGGCGGATCCGCGCAAATTCGTTGCCGCGTCCGTCGTAGCGCGGCTGGTAATTGATGTTTTCGTTGGCGGTGGCCCGCGAGCGCCAGACCAGCCGGCCGTCGCGGTCATAGATGTAGCCGAGCAGGCGGCTGTCGGGCAGGTTGAAGCGCTCGTCCGGCAGCAGCACCGGCATCATCAGCCGGTTGTTTTCGACCCGGGCGGCGGAAATCAGCGTGGTCACGTCGGACGCCAGGCGCTGCTCGATGGATTCCTGCAGGGCCAGGCTGAAGGTCTTCTGCAAGGCTGGCAGCAGCGCCAGCATGAACAGCAGCGCCAGCACGGCGGCGGCGAGCATCAGGCGCACCCGCAGGGAACGGATCATCGGCAGCGCTCGGTGAACAGGTAGCCCAGGCCGCGCACGGTATCGATCGGCTTGAAGCCGAGGTCGCCCTCGAGCTTGCGGCGCAGGCGGCCGACCAGCACTTCGATGACGTTGGGGTCGCGTTCCTCGTCGTTGGGATAGAGCTGCTCCATCAAGCGCTCCTTGGCCACCACCTGCTGGTGATGGCGCATCAGGTATTCGAGGATGCGGTATTCGTAGGCGGTCAGCGCCAGCGGCTGTTCGTCGAGCAGCGCCTGCTTGCGGTTCAGGTCGAGGCGCAACGGACCGGCGGTGATGGTGGCCTGGGTGAAACCGCTGGAGCGACGCAGCAAGGCGTTGAGGCGCGCTTCCAGCTCTTCGAACTGGAACGGCTTGACCAGGTAATCGTCGGCCCCGGCAGCCAGGCCCTCGACCTTGTCCTGCCAGTTGCCGCGGGCGGTGAGGATCAGGATCGGGAAGGTCTTGTCGAGGGCGCGCAGGCGACCGATCAGTTCCAGGCCGCTCATGCCCGGCAGGCCCAGGTCGACGATGGCCAGGTCATGGTTGAACTGTTCGGCCTGGTACAGCGCCTCCTCGGCGTCGGCCACTGCCTCGACCACATGACCGCTTTCGCTCAAGCGACTGTGGAGGTGGTGGCGCAACAGCGCTTCGTCCTCGACCACCAGCAATTTCATCGACATCTCTCCTTGGTTTTGCGCGACACGCAGGATAACAGCGAACCGGCCCGCTCCAGGGGGCCGGTTCGGCAGCACGAGCTCAGAACTTGTAGTTGGCCGACAGGTAGGTCTGCGCACTGCTGGTCAGGCGCAGCGCACCGAGCTTGTCGCCGCCGGACTCGGCCAACTCGGTACTGGCGTTGCTGCGCAGGTAACGGTAGCCCAGCTCCACCGAGGCGTTGTCGCTGACTTGCTGGAGCACGCCACCTTGCAGGCCGATGGCATAGCCGATGTCGCTGTCGCGGCTGGCGCCCGGGGAGTCCTGGGTCAGCTTGGTCAGGCCGGCACTGGCACCGCCGAACAGCTTGGTGCTGTTGCCCAGGGGATAGAACAGGTCGTAGCTGCCGAGCAGATTTTCCTGACGCAATTTCAGGCCGTTATGGGTGCCGGAGACGTTGTCGTAGGTGGCGTAGTAGCGACCGTCGTCGTTGATCCGGCCGAGGCGCACGCCCCAGGTGTCGTCCTTGCCGATGATGCCGTCGGTGTTGAGGTTGCCGACGTTCTGCTCCAGCGAGCCGGATTTGCGCACCTTGTCGCTGGTCTGGCCATAGGTGAGGCCGGCGAAGGTGTCGTCCGCAGCCTGGACGCTCATGCTAGCGCCAAGGACGGTCAGCGCAGCCAACAGGGTGTTGAGGCTTTTCATGATGATGTTCTCCACGGTGATGCGCGGTTGGGGTGTGGAAGCTAGAGTAAGAACCCGGCCCTGAACCGCGGCTGAACCCCGCCTGAACCGGGGCTGAACGTCTTTCATGTTTCGAAAACAGGAGTACCGATCATGCGTTTGTTGATTGCCGCCGCCCTGCTGGGCGCCGCCGGACTGGCCCAGGCCGCCGTGCAGACCCGCGAGATTCCTTACCAGGACGCCGATGGCAAGCGTCTGGTCGGCTACTACGCCTACGACGATGCGGTGAAGGGCCCGGTGCCGGGCGTGGTGGTGGTGCATGAGTGGTGGGGCCTGAACGACTACGCCAAGCGCCGCGCCCGCGACCTCGCGGCCCTGGGCTACAGCGCCCTGGCCATCGACATGTATGGCGACGGCAAGAACACCGAGCACCCGGCCGATGCCATGGGCTTCATGCAGGCGGCGTTGAAGGATCCGGCGGCAGCGGCCAAGCGCTTCGATGCCGGGGTGGAGTTGCTCAAGCTGCAACCGCAGACCGACAAGGCGCGGATCGCCGCCATCGGCTATTGCTTCGGCGGCAAGGTGGTGCTGGATGCCGCCCGGCGTGGCGAACCGCTGGCCGGGGTCGCCAGCTTCCATGGCGCCCTGGTAACCAGCACCCCGGCCACGCCCGGCAGCGTGAAGACCAAGATCCTGGTGGAGCACGGCGCGGCAGACAGCATGGTCACCCCGGAGCAGGTGCTGGACTTCAAGAAGGAAATGGATGCGGCCGGGGCGACCTATGAGTTCGTCAGTATCCAGGGGGCCAAGCACGGCTTCACCAACCCGGATGCCGACCGCCTGAGCCATGGCGAGCATGGCGGGCCGGATATCGGCTACAACAAGGCGGCGGACGAGAGCTCGTGGGCGGATCTGCGGGCGTTCTTCAAGAAGATCTTCTGAGGCCGGGATGACCTCATCGCTGCGGTGCGGCGATCCGACAAGCCAGCCCCCACAGGTACTGCATGCACTGCCCCTGTGGGAGCTGGCTTGCCAGCGATGAGGCCATCAGTGCCACCCTCTTTGTCAATTCAGGCCCTATCGCTGGCAAGCCAGCTCCCACAAAATACCCGCCATGAACCGACTCCCCTCCTGCTGCTCCCCGCTCCAGCACCACTGGCCCCTGCCCCGCCCGGTCCCCGGCGCGCGGCTGGTCAGTTGTGGCTTCGACCCGGCCAAACTCGCCAGCGACGACTTCCAGCGCTCTGCCATCGAGCAGACGCCGGCCCTGCAGCGTTCGGTCGCCAAACGCCAGGCCGAGTACCTGGCTGGCCGGGTCTGCGCCCGCGCGGCCTTGCAATCGCTCGACGGCCGTCTGTACGTGCCCGCCACCGCTGAAGATCGTGCGCCGGTCTGGCCGACGGATATCACTGGCTCCATCACCCATGGCAAGGGCTGGGCTGCGGCAGTGGTTGCCCATAAAGCTGCCTGCCTGGGCCTTGGCCTCGACCAGGAAACCCTGCTGGACGAAGACCGCGCCAGCCGCCTGATGAAGGAAATCCTCACCGCCCCCGAACTCCAGCGCCTCGACCCGGCGCATATCGGGCTCGCCGTGACCCTGACCTTTTCCATCAAGGAAAGCCTGTTCAAGGCGCTCTATCCGCTGGTGCAAAAGCGCTTCTACTTCGAGCACGCCGAAGTGCTGGAGTGGTCCGCAGACGGTTACGCCCGCCTGCGCCTGCTCACCGACCTGTCGCCGGAATGGAACCAGGGCCGTGAACTGGAGGGGCAGTTCTGCGTGATGGGCGACCAGTTGCTCAGCCTGGTCGCGGTCTGAGCGTCATTCCCCGCTCGGCGCCTGCTGCTCCCGCGGCCAGCTCAGGCTGAAACAGGCGCCACCGAGGCGCTGGCTTTTACCGACCAGAGCCCGGCCGTTGTGCCAGTAGATGATCCGCCGGACGATGGACAAGCCTAGGCCATGCCCGCCGGATGAACGGGTGCGGCTGTCGTCGAGTCGGGTAAAGGGGGTGAAAATGCGGTCCCAGGCAGTTTCCGGTACGCCTGGGCCGTCGTCCTCGACATCCACACGACAACGCTGCAAGCCCAACTGGTAGCTGAGGGTGACCTGCGACTCGGCATGGCGCATGGCGTTGCTCACCAGGTTCTGCAAGGCGCGGTGCAGGTAACGCGACTCGGCCTCGACCCAGGCGCCCTCCTCGCCGCCTTGGGACACGCCGCGCAGTACCTGCACCTCACGGCGCAGCGGCGCCAGTTCGGCGATCACCTGGTCGAGCAGAGCATCCAGGTCGACCCGCTGGAAATGCAGGGCCGGGGCGCCCTGTTCGAGGCGGGCGTACATCAGCATCTCGTCGACCAGCTTGTCGAGGTCCTGGATATCGCTGTCCATTCCCGCCAGGTGCTTCTCTCGGGCCTGCTCGGTGCTGGCGCTGGCGATCATCTCCAGGCCGAAGCGCAGCCGTGCCACCGGTGTGCGCAGCTCATGGGACACCGCGCGGACCAGCTCGCGCTGGATGGTCAGCGAGCGTTGCAGGTGCTCGGCCATACCGTTGAACGCCTCGCCCAGGCGTCCCACCGAATCGGCGCCAGAGGCGACCACACGGGTGTCCAGGCTGCCCTGGGCGATCTGGGTGGCGGCGACCTCAACCTGGGACAGGCGCCGCTCGAGCTGGCGCACCAGCAGGTAGACCACCAGGCCGATCAGGCTCAGGCCGAGGGCGGCGATCAGTACCAGCAACTGCGGCGGATAAGGGTTCATCTGGTACAACGGACCGATTTCCAGGACCCAGGGCGTCCCGGCGATCCCGGCGAAGACCCGGATCGAGTCGCCGTCCTTGCCCAGGGCCATCACCGTGTCGCCCTCCTCGACCCGGCGGCGCTGGTCGTCATCCATGTCCGCGTCAGTCTGCGCCAGCAGGCGCAGGTCGAAGCCGAAGCCCTTGCTCTCCTTCAGTTCCGCCAGGCGCCGGGCCTGCTCGGCCACCGGGTAGCGCACCAGTTCGTCGACCAGCAGGTAGATGGTGGCCCGGGCCAGTTGCTCGCTGATCTGCTGCACCTCGCCGGTGAGCACCAGGTCGCGCCCCTTGAGCTGGCTGACCACCCGCGCCTGGTGCGGGCCGAGGTGTTCCACCAGGACCTGGCCGCGTTGCAGGCGGGTGCGCTGGCTGCCGTCGAGATGGGCTTCGGCGCTGCTTTGCACATTCAGGGGAATGCCCAGCAGGCGCTCCCACAGGGCCAGGGCACGGGTGCGCTCGACGCTGTTCATGCGCGCCAGATTGTCGGCCATCAGGGTGAAGGTGCCGTGGGCCAGACGCTCGCGGTACTGGCCGGCCCGCACTTCGTTTAGCAGGTGCAGGCTGAGCACGCCAAGGACCGCCACCAGCACCAGCACCGCGAGCATGCCGCCGTAGATGCGCAGGAAGATCGAATTCATGCCTTGCGGTCCAGGGCCTCGGCGGCCTCGCGGACGAACAGGTAGCCCTTGCTGCGGATGGTCTTGATCATGCGCGGGTGGATCGGGTCGTCGCCGATCTTGGGGCGGATACGCGAGATGCGCACATCGATGGAGCGGTCCTGGCCGTCGTAGCCGACACCGCGCAGCGAGGTGAAGATTTCTTCCCGGGAGAGGATGCGCCCGGCATTGCTGATCAACAGCCAGAGCAGGTCGAATTCGGCGCCGGTCAGCTCGATGCCGGTATCGGCCAGCCAGGCCTCGCGCAGGGTGTTGTCGACCCGCAGCGGGCCGAACTGCACGCTGCGCAGCTCTTCCACGGCAACAGCGGGCTCGGCACGACGCAACAAGGCGTTGATGCGCGCCAGCAGCAGGCGTGGGCGTACCGGCTTGCAAACATAATCATCGGCACCGAGATCGAGGCCCTGGACCTGGTCGAGGTCGTCGCTGCGCGCGGTGAGCATGAGGATCGGTCCGGGATAGCGCTGGCGCACCTTGCGGCAGATGCTCAGGCCATCCTCGCCGGGGAGCATCAGGTCGAGGATCACCAGGTCCGGCTGTTCGTTGATGATCCGCGCCGCGGCCTTGGCCCCGTCGCCTTCCACCTCGACGCTGAACCCGTTGGCCTGGAGGTATTCGCGGGTCAGCTCGGCGAGCCGCTGGTCATCCTCGACGATCAATACCTGACAGCTGCGCTGCTCCACGCTCCCACTCCTGCACCTTGTTGTTATTGGAATGTCGCCGCCATCACTGAAAGGCAACATCGGCCCCGGATACTACTTGGCGTCCCGGGCACTGCCAACCGCCCGCGCGGGCGACGCAAATTGCCTGCCAACGGCCTCGGTGGGGCACGTTTTTTGTGATAGGGTTCGCGCCCGCAAAAAACTCTCTGTTGCCTTTTCTTACATGAAAAAAGGGTGACAGGCGGTTCGCCTTTGATAGGACGGGGCCTACAGCGATTTGTCCCGTTTCACACACAAACTACCCACAAGTTATCCACAGATCGTCGCCTTGCAATAGGGCCGATACCGCATTATCTTGTATCTCATTCAAAACAAAACACTACATCTTGGGTTTTCATCAAAATCCCAAGCACAAGTCAAGCATCGAACTCAAGCCCTTCAGCGGCTGTTTTTTTTGCTTGAACTTTAAGTGAATTCAGCAGCCAAACCGCTCCTGCGGAGGCGACCGTTGCAAGCCACCAAGAGGGCCTTGTTCCGGGTATGGATGATGCAGGCCAGGGCCGCACATCCGCACAGCAACAGATTTTGGGTCAGCGGCCCAAGACTTTTGACTTCGGCCAGGGAGCGGCATGCGAATGCCCCTTTTTCCTGATCCGTCCCGAAGTCGGGTACACGCCCTGTCGCGGCGCGAGTGCTTTCGAGCCATGCGTGCACAGATGCCTGTCGGACCTTTGGATGGAACGGTGGGCGCCCATCAGGCGCCTGAATAAACATAGAGAACGTGGAGACACCCATGCACACCGACACAACTCGCGAGAACCCGCAGGCCAAGGCGCCGCAGGCCGCCGATTCGAACCAGGATCTGGCAGCGACCGCCCCCGGCCAACTGCGCGTGATCAAGCGTAACGGCACTGTCGTCGCCTACACCGACGACAAGATCACCGTAGCCATCACCAAAGCGTTCCTCGCAGTTGAAGGCGGCACCGCCGCCGCCTCGTCGCGCATCCACGACACCGTCGCGCGCCTGACCGAGCAGGTCACCGCCACCTTCAAGCGCCGCATGCCTTCCGGCGGCACCATCCATATCGAAGAGATCCAGGACCAGGTCGAACTGGCCCTGATGCGTGCCGGCGAGCAGAAAGTCGCCCGTGACTACGTGATCTACCGCGAGCAGCGCGCCCGCGAGCGTGCCACCCGTGGCAACGTGGACTCCGCCGTACAGCCGCACCCAAGCATCCGCATCACCCTGGCCGACGGCAGCCTCGCGCCGCTGGACATGAACCGCCTGAACACCATCATCTCCGAGGCCTGCGAAGGCCTGGCCGAAGTCGATGGCGACCTGATCCAGCGCGAAACCCTGAAGAACCTCTACGACGGCGTGGCCATCAAGGACGTCAACACCGCCCTGGTGATGACCGCCCGTACCCTGGTCGAGCGCGAGCCGAACTACTCCTTCGTCACCGCCCGCCTGCTGATGGACACCCTGCGCGCCGAAGCCCTGGGCTTCCTCGACGTCGCCGACAGCGCCACCCACCACGAAATGGCCGACCTGTACGCCAAAGCCCTGCCGGCCTACATCGCCAAGGGCGTGGAATACGAACTGCTCGACCCGGCCCTGGCCGGCTTCGACCTGGAGCGCATGGGCCAGGCAATCGAGCACGAGCGTGACCAGCAATTCACCTACCTGGGCCTGCAAACCCTGTACGACCGCTACTTCATCCACAAGGATGGCGTGCGCTTCGAGCTGCCGCAGGTGTTCTTCATGCGCGTCGCCATGGGCCTGGCCCTCGGCGAGAAAGACCGTGAAGCCCGTGCGATCGAGTTCTACAACCTGCTGTCGTCCTTCGACTACATGGCTTCGACCCCGACCCTGTTCAACGCCGGTACCCTGCGTCCACAGCTGTCGAGCTGCTACCTGACCACCGTTCCGGACGACCTGTCGGGCATCTACCACGCGATCCACGACAACGCCATGCTGTCGAAATTCGCTGGCGGCCTGGGCAACGACTGGACTCCGGTACGTGCGCTGGGCTCCTACATCAAGGGCACCAACGGCAAATCGCAAGGCGTCGTGCCGTTCCTGAAAGTGGTCAACGACACCGCCGTCGCGGTCAACCAGGGCGGCAAGCGCAAGGGCGCGGTCTGCGCCTACCTGGAAACCTGGCACCTCGACATCGAAGAGTTCATCGAGCTGCGCAAGAACACCGGTGACGATCGTCGTCGTACCCACGACATGAACACCGCCAACTGGATCCCCGACCTGTTCATGAAGCGCGTCTTCGAAGACGGCAAGTGGACCCTGTTCTCGCCTTCGGAAGTGCCGGACCTGCACGACCTGACCGGCAAGGCCTTCGAAGAGCGCTACGAGTACTACGAAGCCCTGACCGAGTACAACAAGATCAAGGTGTTCAAGACCATCCAGGCCAAGGACCTGTGGCGCAAGATGCTCTCGATGCTGTTCGAGACCGGCCACCCATGGCTGACCTTCAAGGATCCGTGCAACCTGCGCAGCCCGCAGCAGCACGTGGGCGTGGTCCACAGCTCGAACCTGTGCACCGAGATCACCCTGAACACCAACAAGGACGAGATCGCGGTCTGCAACCTGGGCTCGATCAACCTGCCGAACCACATCGTCGACGGCAAGCTCGACCACGCCAAGCTGCAACGCACCGTGCACACCGCCGTGCGCATGCTGGATAACGTGATCGACATCAACTACTACTCGGTACCGCAGGCGCGCAACTCGAACCTCAAGCACCGTCCGGTCGGCCTGGGCATCATGGGCTTCCAGGACGCGCTGTACCTGCAGCACATCGCCTACGGCTCCGACGCTGCCGTCGAGTTCGCCGACCGTTCCATGGAAGCGGTCAGCTACTTCGCCATCCAGGCCTCGTGCGACCTGGCCGATGAGCGCGGTGCCTACGAGACCTTCGAAGGTTCGCTGTGGTCCAAGGGCATCCTGCCGCTGGATTCGCAACAGATCCTGATCGAGGCCCGTGGCGCCAAGTACATCGACGTCAACCTGGACGAGACTCTGGACTGGGCTCCGGTGCGCGAGCGCGTACAGAAAGGTATCCGTAACTCGAACATCATGGCCATCGCGCCGACCGCGACCATCGCCAACATCACCGGCGTATCGCAGTCCATCGAGCCGACCTACCAGAACCTGTACGTGAAATCGAACCTGTCGGGCGAGTTCACCGTGATCAACCCGTACCTGGTTCGCGACCTGAAGGCTCGCGGTCTGTGGGACTCGGTCATGATCAACGACCTGAAGTACTACGACGGTTCCGTGCAGCAGATCGAGCGTATCCCGCAAGAGCTGAAAGACCTGTACGCCACCGCGTTCGAAGTAGAGACCAAGTGGATCGTCGACGCCGCCAGCCGTCGCCAGAAGTGGATCGACCAGGCGCAGTCGCTGAACCTGTACATCGCCGGCGCTTCGGGCAAGAAGCTCGACGTGACCTACCGCATGGCCTGGTACCGTGGTCTGAAGACCACCTACTACCTCCGTGCCCTGGCCGCGACCAGCACCGAGAAGTCGACCATCACCACCGGCAAGCTCAACGCCGTGTCCAGTGGTGGCGACAGCAGCGCCCCGGTCCAGGCCCAGGCCGCTCCGGCCGCGGCTCCTGCTCCAGCGCCAGTGCCGAAGGCCTGCGCGATCGACGAGCCGGACTGCGAAGCCTGCCAGTAAGGTGATCCGAGGCTTCCCTACGGGGAAGCCTCCTTGCATCCCCGACAAAAAGACCGAGGCCTTTACCGCCTCGGCGCCCTTCCCGGGCATTTCCAGATTTTTGCGTGCACTGCTGTACCCCAACGCGAGCAACGCAACCAAGATCCACCGGCCATACTGAAATGGCCCTCAAGCAGGAGACCCACCATGCTGAGCTGGGACGAATTCGACAAAGAAGACGGCGAAGTCACCGCCAAGACCGGTAACGCCGGCCAAGCTGCCGCTGCCGGCATCGACAAGCTGGACAGCGCCGGTGGCGCCGCCGCCCTCGAAGCCCGCGCCGTGACCACCGCCGACTCGGCCGCAGTGATCCGTGCCAAGGCCGCACTGGACGAATTGGACATCGCCGAAGGCCTGGCCGAGCTGGAAGGCTCCGCTGCCCGTGTCGCGGTTGACGAAAAGCGCATGATCAACTGCCGCGCCGACCTCAACCAACTGGTCCCGTTCAAGTACGACTGGGCCTGGCAGAAGTACCTCGACGGCTGCGCCAACCACTGGATGCCGCAAGAGGTCAACATGACCGCCGACATCGCCCTGTGGAAGAGCCCGGAAGGCCTGACCGACGACGAGCGCCGCATCGTCATGCGCAACCTCGGCTTCTTCTCCACTGCCGACTCGCTGGTCGCCAACAACCTGGCCCTGGCCGTGTACCGTCTGATCACCAACCCGGAGTGCCGCCAGTACATCCTGCGCCAGGCCTTCGAAGAAGCGATCCACACCCACGCCTACCAGTACTGCATCGAATCCCTGGGCATGGATGAAGGCGAGATCTTCAACATGTACCACGAGATCCCGTCGGTCGCGAAAAAGGCCGCCTGGGGCCTGCGCTACACCCGCTCGATCTCCGACCCGGAATTCGACACCGGCACCGTCGAAACCGACAAGGAACTGCTGCGCAACCTGATCGCCTACTACTGCGTGCTGGAAGGCATCTTCTTCTACTGCGGCTTCACCCAGATCCTGTCGATGGGTCGCCGCAACAAGATGACCGGCGTTGCCGAGCAGTTCCAGTACATCCTGCGTGACGAATCCATGCACCTGAACTTCGGTATCGACGTGATCAACCAGATCAAGATCGAAAACCCGCACCTGTGGGATGCCGAAATGAAGGAAGAAGCCTCGCAGATGATCCTGCAGGGCACCCAGCTGGAGATCGAATACGCCCGCGACACCATGCCGCGCGGCGTACTGGGCATGAACGCGGCGATGATGGAGGACTACCTCAAGTTCATCGCCAACCGTCGCCTGTCGCAGATCGGTCTGAAGGAAGAGTACCCAGGGACTACCAACCCGTTCCCGTGGATGAGCGAGATCATGGACTTGAAGAAGGAGAAGAACTTCTTCGAGACTCGGGTGATCGAGTATCAGACTGGTGGGGCGTTGAGCTGGGATTGATTGGCTCGCACTGCACAGCTCTATTGAAAAGGCTGCCTTCGGGCAGCCTTTTTACTTTGTGTGTCAGACAGCCATGGCCGGTTGACTGTTTCCCCCTGCTTCCATAGGTTGTGCCTTCAGCGCTTAAGAACGCTCACGCGGCGGCACTCCGTTCCCGACAGCAACGGCTCTCCTTCCAGGTAAGCCGATCATGACCAAACTCTACGAACCCACCCTCTTCACCCGCCACAACCGCCCTCTTCACACCCTTTGGCTCGAATCCCAGGCGTGGTTCTGCGCCCGTGAGCTCGGGCGGGTGATGGGCAAGTTCATCGACAAGCGCTGTGTCGACCGGCTCGATCACGATCAGTGGCGCCGTGTTCGGCTTCTGCACTACGGACGATGTGTCGAGACGCTGATGATCAGCGAGTCAGGCACCTATACCCTGCTGGCCCACCACTATGTCCCGGAGAACCGCGCGCTGCGGCATTGGTTGACCCATGAGGTGGTGGCGGTGCTGCGGGATGGGCATGACGGCGCGAGCGGCGACGGGCCCCGGCTGGAAAGGATGAGCTGGGGGAATGGGCAGCAGGTGGTGAGCGCACTGTATTGGCAGAATGAGCCGTGGGTCAGGTTGCGCGATATGCCGGTGGTGCTGGGTGAGGAAGGTTCTGAGCGAATAGACCCGGGGTGGCGGGGGCAGGTGGAGCGGACTTTGCGTGCTTGAGATGGACCAGGGATGGCTTGGTCACATCAATCGGAAAGCGGCGCGGGTCTTGTGGGAGATTCTATGGTGACAGGCAAGCAGTTTGATGTTGTGACTGCCGGCCGCATCGTCGGCAATGCCGACTCCCACAGGGTTCTGGGCCAATCACGTTATCTGTGCTCGACGCGGGCCCTGTGGGAGCTGGCGTTGCCAGCGATGAGGCCCGCCAGAACAACACAGACCAGCAAGATCGATGTCGAGGCGGGTGGCCTCATCGTCGGCAACGCCGACTCCCACAAGGTTCTGGGCTAGTCACAGTATTGGTGCTCGACGCGCCCTCTGTGGGAGCTGGCTTGCCAGCGATGACGTCGGTGAATTCACTACCGCTATCGCTGGCAGGCCAGCTCACACATGACCGGGTTAGATCAATGAGTCATGTGCCGTTCACACAAGTCCGCTGGAACAATGGGGTTACTTCTTCGCGTCAATAAACGGCATAGTCCCACCTGGCAAAACGGTAGTCGGCAGCTTGCCATCCCAGCGCTCGGCCTTGGTCAGTTCGACGAGGTTCTGGTTGCTGGCAAGGGCCTTGGCCCGCACTTCGATCGCTGCCGCTTCGGCGTTACCGCGCAGTTCGATCGCCTGGGCTTCGGCCTTGGCTTGCGCCAGCGCGGCATCGGCCTTGGCCTGGGCTTGGGTGACGCTGATCTGGGCCTGGATCTTCTCGGTCTCCAGTTGCTGCTCGCGGGTCTTGACCGCCACTTCGGCCTTCATGCGCTCCTCGATGGAGCGTTCATAGGCATCGCTGAAGTCGATGTTCTCGACCTGGACGCTGTCGATCACCACCGGGCCGGTGACGTTGGACTTGATCGCCTGGGAGATCGCCGCAACCAGTTCGCCGCGCTTCTGCACGGCATTGACGGCGGTGTATTGGCCGAAAACGTTCTCGACCTGGGTCGGCACCTGCCGGGCGATGGCGCGGGACAGCAGGCCGTCGAGGTCGCTGTAGCCCTTGTAGACATCGGCGACTTCGCCGGGGGTGACATGCCAGGAGACGGAGACGGTCAGTTGCGCTGCCTGCTGGTCGCGGCTATAGGCCTGGAGCCCTTCCCACTTGGAGGCCTGGTTCTGGATGGAGATTTCCTTGACCGTGTCGATGAACGGGAATTTCCAGTGCAGGCCCGGTTCCGCCACTTCGATGAAGGCGCCGTTGCGCAGGACCACGCCGCGCTCCTTCTCGTCCACCGTGTAGAAACTGCCGAAGACTGCGGTCAGCACGGCCAGTCCCAGTACCACGGAGGCGCTGGTTGCAATCCAGCGGTGGTTCGCCTTTTCCATCTTCATTTCCTTCTGAAGGCGCACTGCGGCAGGCAGTGCCAAGGGCTTGATTGTGCTGGCTTTATCGCTGGCAAGCCAGCGCCCACAAGGATTTCAGCGCTTTACGCAGGCAAACAGGCTGTTCCCCGATACTCCATCCCAGGGCACCAGTTTTTCGTAGTCATGCTCCAGCACATGTACTTCGAAATACGGCTCCAGCAGCGCCTGCAACTCGTCGAAGCTCACTGCCACCATCGGGTGCTCGTCGTGCCAGACCTGGCTTTCCCCCGCCAGACTGCGCTCGATGCTCAGGCGCAACGCTTGGCGCTCGCCCTCCCCCGGATAGCCCCAAGCCGAACGAAACACGAAATGGGCACCGTCGAGTTCGGCAGTGTGGGAAACGAACGAATCATTGTCGATGCGTCGCTTGTCCACGCTGTTGAAGCAGAACACCCCGCCCTCCTCCAGCGCGGCATGCACGCTGGCGAAACAGGCCTTGAGCCGTTCGACCGTGCCGCTGTAGTGCACCGAGTAGAGGAAGCAGGTGATCAGGTCCAGTGGCCTCTCGACACTGAATCCGCACATATCGCCTAGGGCGAACTGCGCTTCAGGACAGCGCAAGGCCGCCTTGTCGAGCATCGGCTGGTTGATGTCCAGCCCGCTGCTTTGGTACCCGGCATCGATGAAGTGACGCACATGGGGCCCGGTGCCGCAGGCCAGGTCGAGATGACGCTTGCCGCCATTGCCGAACAGCTGCTGCAAGCGATGGACGCAGTGACTTTGCGCACGATAGTCGATGTTCGCGCACATCAGATCGTAGTAGCCCGACAGGTCGGTATAGAGAGCGTTGCCGGACATGGGCACCTGGGATGTCAAAGGGGTCGAGGGGGCGGCATTGTAGCCGGAAGCACGGACGAAAAAAGGCCCGGTGAAGCAGAACTTCACCGGGCCTTGGTTTACTTCAGAACATCACTTCAGGCGAGGTCGAAACGGTCCAGGTTCATCACCTTGGTCCAGGCCGCGACGAAGTCACGGGCGAACTTCTCCTTGGCGTCGTCGCTGGCGTAGACCTCGGCGTAGGCGCGCAGGATCGCGTTGGAACCGAACACCAGGTCGTTGCGGGTGGCGGTGTATTTCACTTCGCCGGTCTTGCGGTCGCGACCTTCGAACACTTCGCTAGTGTCATCGGTGGCTTTCCATACGGTGCCCATGTCCAGCAGGTTGACGAAGAAGTCGTTGCTCAGGGCGCCGACCTTGCCGGTGAAGACACCATGCTGGCTGCCGTCGAAGTTGCTGCCCAGTACCCGCAGGCCGCCGACCAGTGCAGTCAGTTCCGGCGCGGTCAGGGTCAGTAACTGGGCGCGGTCGATCAGCAGCGACTCGGTGCTGGCCGCACTGTCGGTACCGCGGTAGTTGCGGAAACCATCAGCCAGCGGCTCCAGGTAGTCGTACGATTCAACGTCGATCTGGTCCTGGCGGGCATCGACCCGGCCCGGTGCGAACGGCACATGCACGTTGACACCTGCAGCCTTGGCCGCCTGCTCGATACCGACTACACCCGCGAGAACAATGATGTCGGCCAGCGAAGCCTTGTTGGCTGCCTGCTGGATGGCTTTCAGGCGATCGACGGTAGCCGCGACGCCGGCGTTGACCGCCCAGTCCTTCTGCGGGGCCAGGGCCAGACGGGCGCCGTTGGCACCGCCCCGCTTGTCGCCGCCACGGAAGGTCGAGGCCGAAGCCCAGGCCACCGAGACCAGGTCGCCCACCGACAGGCCCGACTCGGCGATACGTGCCTTGAGGTCGGCGATGTCATCCGCGCTCGGCTTGTACAACGCGGACGGCAGCGGGTCTTGCCAGATCAGGTCCTCGTTCGGTACTTCCGGGCCGAGGTAGCGGGCTTTCGGGCCCATGTCGCGGTGGGTCAGCTTGAACCAGGCGCGGGCGAAGGCATTGGCGAACGCTTGCGGGTCGTTGAGGAAGCGCCGCGAGATGGCCTCGAAGCCCGGGTCGAAACGCAGGGTCAGGTCGGTCACCAGCATGGTCGGGCGGCGTTTCTTCGACGGGTCGAACGGATCCGGCATGATCTCCGGGGCGTCCAGCGCTTCGAACTGGATGGCGCCAGCCGGGCTGCGGGTCTGGGTCCATTCGAACTTGAACAGGTTTTCGAAGAAGTTGTTGCTCCACTGGGTCGGGGTCTGCGACCAGATCACTTCCAGGCCGGAGGTGATGGCATGGGCACCGACACCGCTTTCGTAGGTGCTGGTCCAGCCCAGGCCCTGGGCTTCGATACCGCCCGCTTCAGGGTCGACACCGACATGGGTGGCGGCGCTGGCTCCGTGGGTCTTGCCGAGGGTGTGGCCGCCGGCGATCAGGGCGACGATTTCCTCGTCGTCCATGGCCATGTTGCCGAAGGTGGCGCGGATCGCCGCTGCAGCCGAGGCCGGGTCGCCGCTGGCGTTCGGGCCTTCCGGGTTGACGTAGATCAGGCCCATCTCGGTGGCCGACAACGGGTTCTTGGCCAGGGTTTCCGGGTCGCGGTGGGTCAGCCAGGCTTTCTCGTCGCCCCAGTTGACGTCCATGTCCGGTTCCCACACGTCTTCACGACCGGCACCGAAGCCGAAGGTGCGGAAGCCGGAGGCCTCCAGCGCAACGTTGCCGGCGAGGATCATCAGGTCGGCCCAGGAAATCTTCTGGCCATATTTCTGCTTGATCGGCCACAGCAGGCGGCGGGCCTTGTCGAGGCTGACGTTATCGGGCCAGGAGTTGAGCGGTGCGAAGCGTTGCTGACCACGACCTGCACCACCACGGCCATCGACGGTGCGGTAGGTGCCGGCGCTGTGCCAGGCCATGCGGATGAACAGACCACCGTAGCTGCCCCAGTCGGCGGGCCACCAGTCCTGGGAATCACTCAGCAGTTGCTTGAGGTCGGCCTTGAGCGCGGAGTAGTCGAGCTTCTTGAATTCGTCGCGATAGTTGAAGTTCTCCCCGAGCGGGTTCGAACGGTCCGAATGCTGGTTGAGCAGATCCACACGCAGTTGTTTCGGCCACCAGTCGCGATTGCTGGTGCCGCCACCGGATGTATTGTGGAACGGGCACTTACCTTGGTTCGACATTGCTGCTTTCTCCTTTTTCCTCAGCAGACCGGCCCTGTGTAGCGACCGACGATAGGTAAAGACTAAATCGGCACCTTCAATGGAACAAATTTATGAATTTTATTGAATCGATAGCCATTTACTTATTGGCTGGTTTGCCAACATGGCTATCGATCACTTGGTTCCATTGCACATGACGGATTGTCGATGGGCGGTGCTGGTTGCGCAGAGACAGTAAAGCAGAGGGAAAGAAGTGTGGATTGAATGTATGTGACATGACATGTAGCTACGCGCTGTCCCGTAATTTCCAATTGCCATGCCACTTTGCCCGCCTCTAGAATGCAACCCATTCTCAAATAGCCCCTGCCCGCCTATGCCTCCTCCTGCGGACCACACACCCGTGCAACAGCTTTACCGCAGCCATCACGCCTGGCTGCTGGGTTGGCTGTATCGCCGTGTGCACGACCGTTGCGATGCGGCGGACCTTAGCCAGGACACGTTCGTTCGCCTGCTGAGCACGCCCCGGCCCGACGCCGAGTTGCGTGAACCGAGGGCCTACCTGGCGACCATCGCCAGACGCCTTCTGGCCAACCTTTATCGCCGTCGTTCGCTGGAGCGGGCGTATCTGGACGCCCTCGCTTCCTTGCCGGAAGAGGAGGCGCCGAGCGCTGAGCACCATGCGGCGATCCTCGAAGCGCTGAACGCGGTGGAACAGGTATTGGCGCGGCTTTCCAGCAAGGCTCGGCGGGCTTTTCTGTTGTCACAGATCGAGGGTCATACCCAGGAGGAAATCGCCGAGCTGATGGCGGTCAGCGTACGCTCGGTACAGCGCTGGCTGGTACAGGCCTACGAGGAGTGCATCGTGCTGGCATCGAGTGAATGGGCATGAGTGCTGCGCCGATTTCCCGGGAAATTGCCCACGAGGCGGCGCAGTGGTTTCTGCGCCTGCAAGCGGCAGATGCCGACAAGCAAGTTCACGAAGCCTGCTCCCTCTGGCGTGCTGCACATGTCGAACATGAAAGAGCCTGGCAACTGGCCGTACGTTTCAGTGTGCAGATTCAGGCGATTCCTACGTCCATTGGCCGCTCCACCTTGCAACGTCCGGGGGCGTTGAACCGTCGCTCCGCTCTCAAGGCACTCACTTCGCTGGTGGTCCTGGGCTCGCTGGGCCTGACCCTGTCACGCAACGGCACCCTGGACACGCTGATGGCCGATGCCAGCACCGGTGTCGGTGAGCACCGCCGCATCGCCCTGCCCGACGGCAGCGAGTTGCACCTGAACACCGACAGTGCCGTGGATATTCGCTTCAGTGCCGAGGAGCGCAGGGTACGACTGCGGCGCGGTGAGGTATTCATCAAGACCGCAGCGGATCCCCGCCCCTTTCTTCTGACCTCGGCCCGCGGTTCGTTCCAGCCACTCGGCACGCGCTTCTCGGTGCGGCAACAGGCCGGGCACGATCTGTTGCTGGTCACCGAAGGTGCGGTCATGGCAACGCCAGTGAATGCCAGCCAAGGCGCCCTACGGATCGTCGCTGGTGAACAGGCAACGCTGACGGACCGGCACGTGACCAAGCTGCCGGTATCAGTGAAATCAGTGGACTGGGTCGACGGCGTCCTGCGCGCGGAACGGATGCGTCTGTCGGACTTCATCACCGAGCTGAACCGCTATCGCCATGGCTGGATTCGCTGCGCCCCGGAGCTGGCGGGCCTGCGGATTTCCGGGGCCTTCCAACTGGCCGATACCGATGCCGCCCTGGGCGCGCTGGCGCTGACCTTCCCGGTGCGGGTGCATTACGTGACGCGGTACTGGGTCACGCTTGTCCCGGCCTGAAATGTGCCGCCCTGAAAAAAGCGTGTCGGGTTTTCCCGGACCTGGGTGTCCTCCTCCTGAAACCGTCACTTTTCGCGTTCAGGAATCCCCCATGCGCCCTCGTCTTCCCGTTTATCCACTGTTCCGCCTCGCCCTGCTTGCCCGGGCCATCGCTACCCCGCTGCTGGCCAGCGGCAGCCTGCTGGCTGCGCCGCTTGCCCTGGCCGAAGGCAGCCAGCGCTATAACATTGCCGCCGGCCCCCTGAGCGAAGCCCTGGCTGCCTTCGCCGCCCGTGCCGGAGTCACCCTTCCCATCGACCCGGCCATGCTCGGCAATCTGCAAAGCCCCGGGCTGCAAGGCGAATGGAGTATTTCGCAAGGTTTCGAACAGCTGTTGCGTGGTACATCGCTGCAAGCCGTGGCACAGACTGGTACGACCTACGTCCTGCGCCCACGCCCGACATCTTCGGCACTGCAACTGGATGCGACCACCATCTCCGCACAGCACGGCGTGCGACAGTCGGCCATCGGCCCGTTGACCGGCTACAAGGCCTCGCACAGTACAGTCGGGACAAAGACCGACGCTGCTCTTCGCGATATCCCACAGTCGATTCAGGTGGTGCCGCGCCAGGTACTGGAAGACCAGCAGGCCAGCAGCATGGCTGATGCGCTGAGCAATGTGAGCAGCATCCAGCGCGGCAACACCCATGGCGGCAGCGTCGAGAGCTTTATCGTGCGCGGCTTCCAGGGCACCACCTATGCGATTGACGGCATCCTTACCAACTCCCTGGCGGTGCGCCCGGAAATCCTCACCGACCTGGTCAATGTCGAGCGGGTGGAGGTGCTCAAGGGACCGGCCTCGGTGCTGTACGGCCGGGGCAATCCGGGTGGACTGATCAATATCGTGACCCGTCGGCCGACACTGGCCCCGGAGGCCCAGGTCAAGCTGCAAGGTGGCTCCTTCGATTACCAGAGGGGCCAGGCATGGTTCAGCGGCCCCTTGTCGGAAGAGCATGGCCTGGCAGGCAGCATGGCAATGGCCTACCAGACCGAAGGAAGTTTCCGGGATCATTTCCGCGACAGTCATCGCCGTCACTTCGCTCCGTCCCTGTCCTGGAATCCCGATGACAGCACGCGCCTGGACATGGGCCTGGAGTACACCGAGACCGATGCGCCCTACGACCGTGGACTACAGGTGATCGGCAATAGGGTCGATTCACGCCATAAGGTATTTCTCGAAGAGCCGTGGTCCCATAGCGACAGCGACAAAAGCGCCGCCTGGCTGCGCCTGGAACACGATCTCAACGATTGGCTGACCCTGCGTCAGATCACGCGCTGGGACCAGTCCAACAAGACCATGCTGAATATCTCGCAGCGCACCTTGCAGGCCGATGGTCGCACCCTGGTGCGCCGTGCCACCGACTTCGACGAGACCGCGCGCTCCCTCAGCGCCCAGTTCGAGGCTGTCGCCCGCTTTGACACGGCGGGGTTGCACCATCAGTTGCTGACCGGTGTGGAAACGGTGAAGGGGCGTCGCGCCGTGACCATGCTGCGAGCCAGCGTTGCCTCCATCGATATCTGGAATCCGGTCTATGGCGCACAGCCGGGGCCCTTCACTTTTGGCGAGGACTCACGCTTCGATCAGGAGAGTTATGGTGTCTACCTGCAGGATCAGATTGATCTGACAGAGCAATGGAAGTTGTTGCTGGGCGTGCGCTGGGACCAGGTCACCCAGCGCAATCGAAACTACACGGCGACCGGTAGCTACAACGATATCCATATTGATCCATCGGACACCTCGCCGCGTGCCGGCATCGTCTATCAACCCACCGAGCGCCTGGCGTTGTATGCCAGCTACAGCACGTCCTTCGCACCGCAGAACCGTCTGACCCGGGACGGCAGCGTGATCGATCCGGAAACCGGTGAGCAATACGAGATCGGCGCCAAGTACGAGCTGATTCCGGAGCGCCTCTCTGCCACCCTGTCGGCCTTCGAGATCCGCCGCGAGAACCTGTCCACCACCGATCCGCTGGACAGCAGCTATTCGATCCAGACCGGTGAGCAACGTGTACGCGGGGTGGAGCTGGATGTCAGCGGCGAGCTACAGGATGGCTGGAATGTCATAGGAAACATCGCCGTACTGGATGCGAAACTGGTGAAGGACACGCGCCTTGAGGAAGGCAACCGGCTTGAAGGCGTGCCGACGGTGAGCGGATCGCTGTGGTCGACCTATCAGTTGCAGGATGGCGCGCTACGCGGGCTGGGCGCGGGAGCCGGGGTGTTCTTTGCCGGCAAGCGTTATGGCGACCTGGCCAACAGCTACAGTGCCAGCGGTTATGCGCGGCTGGACCTGAGCCTGTTCTATGACATCAACGAGCAACTGCGGGTGTCGCTGAATGCGCGCAACGTGCTGGATCGGGATTACATCGAGACCATTGCCAGTTCGGGGAACTATGCGGGGGAGCCCGCTTCGCTGGTGGCCTCGATCAGCGCGGGGTTTTGAAGATTGCCGGGACCGCTTCGCAGTCCCGGCGATCGATCAGAAATCCACGGTCGCGGACAGCTTCAACGTCCGCGGCTCACCCTGGGTCAGGTAGTTGTTCGCCGTCGACGCCGAGGCCCAATAGGCCTTGTTCGCCACGTTCTCGACATTGGCGCGCAAGGTGATGTACTTGTCGTCCGCCTTGAAGCCGTAGCGTGCGCCAAGGTCGACGCGAGTCCAGGCCGGGATGCTCAGGGTGTTTGCCGCGTTGACGTACTCACCGCCGGTACGCAGCAGACGCCCACTGACCGCCGCACCCTCGATGCCGGGGATGTCCCACTCGCCGCCCAGGTTGAACTGGAAGCGCGGCACGCCGGCAGCGCGGTTGCCATCGGTGGCACCGTTGGCGGTGTTCTTCTGTTCGGTGTCCATCCAGGTGGCACCGGCCAGGACGCGCAAGCCGTCGAGCGGTTCGCCGAAGACATTCAGCTCGACGCCCTTGTTGATCTGCTCGCCATCCACATTGAAGGTGCCAAGGACTACACCGGGGGTGTAGCTGGTGGAGTTGTTCGGCTGCTCGATGCGATAAACGCCGAGGGTTGCGCCGAAGCTGTCCCAGTCCAGCTTGACCCCGGCCTCGGTCTGCTTGCTGCGCTTGGGCGGGAAGACTTCGCCGGGGTTGGTGACGTTGGTCAGCGGCGCGGTCGGGCCCTGGGCCAGGCCTTCGATACGGTTGGCGTAGAAAGACACGTGCTCCCACGGTTTGATCACCAGGCCGTAGACCGGGGTGGTGATGGATTCGTCGTAGTTGCTGTTGCGCGCACCACTGGCGGTGTTCCACGCATCGACCTCCAGGGTCTGGCGACGGACGCCAAGCGTCAGCAGCACGCGCTCGTCCAAAAAGCCGAGGGTGTCGGACACAGCAACGCTCTTGATACGGTTCTTGCCGACGATACGCGGGTCGTGGATATCACTGCCGAAGTAGGTATTGGTCGGACGCGGTACCTGGATCGGGTTGTACAGGTTGCCCACCGGGCGATTGGCAACCAGGATCGCCTCGTAGGCCGAACGCTGCTCGCCCCACATGCCTGACAGACCGAAGTTCATCTGGTGTGTGACCGGGCCTGTGTTGAAGTGGCCATTGAGACCGGCGACAGCACTCTTGTTGTCTTCATCATGGGGCGGATAGAGAAAACCTGTACGGCCGCTACCGTCATTGCCTACATACAGCGAGGAATACACACCATTCTCTCGGGTGTGCTTGGCTCCGATGCCTGCATAGGCAGTCCAGTTGTCGTTGAGGTCGTACTCACCATTGAGCATGCCGTAGGTGTCTTCCAGCTCGGACCAGCTCCAGTCCTGGGCATAGTTGCTCTTCGCCGAAGGGGCATGAGGAACCTTGGTGCCATTGGGGTAGACCACCGCACGACCATTATCGATGCGCTGCTTCTGGTAGCCGAAGTCGGTGGACAGACGCAGACGCTCACCCCGGTAATCAAGGCCGACGGCGATCAGCGAGGTGCGCTTGTTCTCGTCATCGATGGCTGTGTCGCCACCACGCTGGGCCAGGTTGATCCGAGCACCGAAGCGGTTGTCTTCACCAAAACGCTGGCCGAGATCGAGGTGCCCACCGACCTGGGTGTCACTGGTGTAGTCCAGGGTAATGCGGCGGGTCGGAGTGTCCTCGGCGCGCTTGGGCACCAGGTTGACACTGCCGCCGATACCGCTGCCTTGCGGAGCAACGCCGTTGACGAATGCGTTCGGGCCCTTGAACAGTTCGACCCGTTCAACCGCTTCGGTGTTGATGATCTGGCGGGGCAGCACGCCGTACAGGCCGTTGAACGCAATGTCGTCACTTTGCAGCGGCAGGCCGCGAATCGTGAACACTTGGGAGAAGTTGCCGAAACCTGCCGACTGACGTACCGCTGCGTCGTTGAGCAGAACGTCACCGATGGTGCGAGCCTGCTGGTCGTCGATGGTTTTCGCGGTATAGCTGACGACGCTGAAGGGAACGTCGTTGATCGAACGATTGCCCAGGACACCGAGGTGCGCGCTGCGCGCTACCTGGCCACCGGCATAGGTCTCGTCGGCGAAGCTGCCGGAGGCGTTGATGTTGGTAGCACCCAACTCCAGTGCACCACCAGCAGCCACCGGGGCCAGGGTGTAGCCATTGTCGCCGAGGCTCTGCAGGGTGTAGCCACTACCCTGCAGCAGTTGTGCGAATCCGCCCTCCACCGTGTAGGTCCCTTGCAGCCCCTTGCTCTGCCGGTCGTTAAGCAACATCGGATCGAAGGACAGCGGCACACCGGAAATCGCGGCGAACTGGGCCAGAACATCACCCAGCGCACCGGGGGCAATACTGTAGCTACGGCTGATGCCATTCTGCACAGCATCAGCGGCGGTGACGCTGTGCACCGGCAGCAACGCCGCAAGGGCCACAGCCAGACTCAGCGCCTTCATGGCCATGCGTGGAGGGCTGATTCGGGAAACGAACTGCGTCATGCGGGGCTCCTGTCGGTATAGAAAAAGTGAGGATTCACTTCCTCACCGAAGGAGTCGGGAAAAGGTATCAAGCAAATTGCGTTTTTCAGCGAGGTTCGATTGCTACCCAATAACGCGTCAGACTGCTGACACGAATTGGCAGGGTGTCCTGAAGCAGGCGGAGGCTGGCGTCGGTATCTTTCAAAGGGAAGGCCCCTGATACGCTGAGGCCGGCCACGTCATCGTGGCAGCGCAGCACGCCCGGACGATAGCGGCCAAGCTCGGCGAGCAGGTCAGCGAGGCGCATGTTGCGGGCAACCATCATGCCGTGTTCCCAGGTCAGGGCTGCGGTGTCCAGTGGCTTGGCCTGGGCGGCGGTGTCGCGGGTGAAGGTGCTCTGTTCACCGGCCTTGAGAATCAGGCCGTGGGTGGCATGAACGGGGAGCATTTCCACTGCGCCTTCGGTTACGGCCACCTGACTGCCTTGGTCGCCGACCCGCACAGTGAAACGAGTGCCAAGGGCGCGCGCGGTGCCGTGGCGGGTCTCGACGATAAAGGAACGCAGTGGATCCTTGGCCGTGGTGATCAGTAGTTCGCCTTCCAGCAACTTGATCCGGCGCTCCTTGGCATTGAAGGCAATGTTCAGGGCACTGCCGGTGTTGATCAGTAGCTGCGTGCCGTCTGGCAGGGTCAGGTTTTTCTGCTCGCCGATCGCAGTGTGCTGATCAGCACTCCACTGTTGCCAAGGGAGTTCGCGGTAGGCCGTCCACAGCGCCGGACCCGCCAGGAGAAACAGGCCGAGGCGATGCAGGGCCTGGCGGCGACCGACGCGCTTGCTGGCGTTCAAGCGTTGGAAGGTGTCACTGGCAAGGCTGCCAGGGACGGCACGCAAATCGCCGAGCAAGGCTTCGGCGCGCTGCCAGGCCAAGGCATGCTGCGGACTACGGTTGCGCCAGAGCTGAATGGCACGGTGATCGGACTCGGTGGCGCTGCCGGACTGCAGTTGCACCAGCCAATCGGCAGCTTCGCCGAGAATCAGTGGGTCGATGTTCGTACTCATCAGGCCACGCTCAAGCAGGCGAGGAAGGCGTCGCGCATGTCGCGTTTGACGGTTATCAGCGAGACGCTCAGTTGTTCGGCAATTTGCGGGTAGGTGAGGCCATCGATCTGCGAGAGAAGGAAAGTCTGGCGTACACGGGCGGGCATCTCGCGGAGCATGGTGTCGATACGCTGGAGAGCCTCGAGAATCAGCCAGCGGGTTTCAGGTGATGGAACCTCGGCCTCGGGCAAATGGGCAATGCTTTCCAGATAGGCGCGCTCGACGTCCTGACGCTTCCAGCGGTCGATCACCAGGCCTTTGGCAATGTGGGTCAGCAAGGCTCGCGGCTCGCTGCCGAAACTGCGCACAGGTTTGCTGAGCAGGCGGATGAAGGTGTCGTGGGCCAGATCCGCAGCATCGCTGGTGTTGCCCAACTTGCGCTGGAGCCAGGCATGTAGCCAGCCGTGGTGCTCGCAATAGAGGGTTTCGATCTGGGGATGAGCGGCGCGATCAGTCAACGACATAGAGACCACTGGGCATCGGCCTGGGACGGCGGTAATGGAAGTGAGAATTTCTATCAATTCTATCTGCGTGATGTTGGCCGTGGCAATTGCAACAAGATAAGTACTGACCGACGGGACGCCGCATCTCGCCATGGGAGTGTGAGAAAATGCCCGGCTTTTTGTTCCGCAGATTGGAGATGTACTGTTTTGGTAATGCATTACTCAACGAACGGCGACGGCGTCGCCTGTGGTCGCACCGGCAATAACCTGAGCGTCAGCGCAGTAGAAGCCGAGGTGGATTGCAAATCGTGCCAGCGCTCGCTGGCCAAGGTGGAGGCCGCGCCGGTGAAGAAAGCACCGTCCCTGGCTGAACTGCGCAAGCAGCGCCAGGTGAGTCAGGCACCCGCGAAAGCCGCCGACTTCTGCTTCAAGGCCAACTGGCGTATGCGCCTGGCTGGCCTGCCCGATCGTTGCCGTCTGCCACGAGGCGTTGCACCTCAGGCATTCGTGTAAGCCAATTCGCGGGGCCTTTGGGCCCCGTCTTTTTTTGCATGTGCTTTTCCAGCAGCGGAAAAGACAAAACCCCTACCTGCATACGCAGATAGGGGTTTCGGAATTGAATCTTGA